>NZ_KI519443.1:0-235244 GCF_000482505.1 Leptotrichia trevisanii DSM 22070 | reverse complement strand
ATATTAATTTTAATAGCACAATTTGTATTGTAAATAGTTGTAAAATTCCTTTGTAATTCAAAAGAAACATCATTTTAATAGCACAATTTGTATTGTAAATAAACCTTTCAAAAACTCCTGCCTTGCAATTACAGCTATTTTAATAGCACAATTTGTATTGTAAATTACATTTTACCCTTGACTATTGCAAGCATAATTTGTAAATTGTAAAATAATAATCAGTAAAATAGTTGTACTTTTGTTAATAAAGTAAGGCTATTTTTAGTTTACAAACATTTTTTCTTGTTTATTTTATTTGAAATTCTAAGAAAAATAGGTTAAAATATAATGATAAAAAGAATAGTAAAATTTAAGTAAGGGGGAATGCGGATGAAAAAAAATGTAGCAGCATTTTTTGATATAGATGGAACAATTTATAGGGATTCTTTGCTGATTGAACATTTCAAGATGCTTGTGCAGTATGAATATATTGATATGATGACTTGGGAAGGGAAGGTTAAGGAGAAATTTTCCAAGTGGGAAAACAGGACTGGGGATTATGACGACTATCTGGATGAGCTTGTGCAGACTTATATGGAGGCATTAAAGAATTTTAGCAAGGAGGATATGGATTTTATTGCTAAAAGAGTGATGAAACTCAAAGGGGACAAAGTTTACCGATATACACGTGAGAGGCTGAAATATCATAAGGAAAAAAATCATAAAGTTATAATTATCTCTGGGAGTCCAGATTTTCTAGTAAGTAAAATGGCTGAAAGATATGGAGTTAAGGATTACAGGGCATCTACTTATGAAGTTAATGAAAATGGGATTTTTACAGGAAAAGTGACTCCAATGTGGGATGCCAAGAGTAAACAGAAGGCAATAGCAGATTTTTGTAAAATGTACGAAATAGATTTGACAAAATCATATGCTTACGGAGATACAACAGGCGATCTGACAATGTTTAAAAACGTAGGGAACGCCATTGCCATAAATCCTGCTAAAAAATTATTGCAGAAAATAAAACGGGATAAGGAATTGAAAGAAAAAGTTATGATTGTTGTAGAAAGAAAAGATGTTATTTATAAACTGAAGGCGGATGTGGATATTATATAAATTGATATTAAACGAATATATTTTTCAATCAAAAAATATAATTTGATAAAAAAACTTTTTATAAATATGTAAAAATTAAATTAACTAAAGAGAGATGATAATTATGGATAAAAATTTAAAAATAGTTTATTTAGATAGAATTACGGCTGGGCCGATTGATTTGAAAGAAAGATTTTCTAAATACGGCGAATACATTGAGTATGGAGATACTGATTCTGGTGAGGTTGATGAGAGAATAAAAGATGTGGATGTTGTAATAACGACTAGGATAAAACTAGGAAGAGAGCAATTTGAAAAGGCTAAAAAACTTAAATTGATACTTATTACAGCGACAGGATTTAATCATATTGATGTGAAAAGTGCAAATGAGTTTGGGATAAAAGTGGCAAATGTTTCGGGGTATTCGACTAATTCCGTTGCACAACTTGCGATTACTTTTTTATTGAATGAATTGACGCCTGTTAATAGATATTATGAGGAAGTTAAGGATGGAAAATGGATGGATATTACTGTTCCTAATTATCAGAAATATCCGATAGATGATGCGAATGGAAAAATATTAGGAATTGTAGGATTTGGAAATATTGGTAAGAGAGTCGCTCAAGTCGCAGAGATATTGGGAATGGAAGTAATGGTTGCCAAGAATACTGAAAAAGATAATGCAAAAACTGACTCTGTAATTGAAAAAGGTGGATTTTTACGTTATGATTTGGATGAAGTGCTTGAAAAATGTGATGTTTTGACACTTCATGTCCCGCTGACTGATTCGACACGGAATCTTATAAATCTTGAAAAAATGAAAAAGATGAAAAAAAGTGCAATAATCTTAAATCTTGCAAGAGGGCCTGTTATAAATCAGGAAGACTTATATTTTGCACTAAAAAATAAAATAATAAAATCAGCAGCTATTGATGTTACAAATGTTGAGCCGATTGAAAAAAATTCTAAATTATTTGAGCTGGATAATATTTTAGTTACACCGCATATTGCTTGGAAATCTGAAAAAAGCATGGTAAAATTGATGGATGATGTTGAGGAAAATTTGAAATTGTTTCTTGAAGGAAGACTGGAAGGCTTGAAATAAGGGGAATTCACAAAATATTATACTAAACTGGTATTTTAAGTTTTTTTTATTCATAAAGGAAGAAAATTTATGTTTTTCATAAAAAGATTTTACTGGAAATGTGGAAGAGGTGAGTGATAGTGCTAATAAATAATTTTAGTGGGATAAAACTTGAGTTTGATGGACTTTATTATGGGGGGAATTATGAAATTGAAATTTTTCCTGATGGGAGATTTTATTATTCATATATTGAAAATACATCAGTCGAGCTGAAAAAAGGCTCTTTTCAGATTAATCAGAAGGAAATTATGATTTTTGAAGAAATGATGGATTATTTTGAACTTTTGAAAAATCAAAGCAATTATATGATAAATGAGTTTAATTTTGGAAATGGAGTTCTTGTTATTCATAAAAATAACGGACGTGAGGAAAAAATTCGGCTTGGCAAAGAAATGATGTTTGAATATGCAAAGACATTAATTGATAAGTATACAAAAAAATCAAAAAGACTCTTTTTACTGGACACTTATTTGGAAGGAGCCAAATATATCAGAAATTTTGCAATTAAAATTAAGGATGAAGTACAGCTGGATTTATTCCGTGAATTTAACGGAATCTCATTAAATGCAGTGGCTGTGTACAATTCCAAAAAGGAAAAAGTTGGATATTTGCCGAAAAATCAAAGTGAAATTATTGCAAGAATGATTGATGCCGGGAAAAAGTTTGTTGCGGTGCCAATTCCTTATGATGAGGATATAGCTCTTAAAATTTACCTTGTAGATTAATTAATAAAAAATTAAAAATTAATATTGACAAATGGATGTTTTTGATGTAAAATAATATCAGATAATTAAAATTAAATTAATTTAAAAATAGTACTATTATTTAATTGTCAAAAATAAAACAGGGGGAATAATTATGGGATTCAGATTGAGTGTAAAAGGGCAGGAAAATGAAATTTTACTTGATAAGGAAAGTATTCTGGATGTGAAATACATTTCTGAAACGCCTGATGACTCGAATGCGAGAGCAACAGACTTGGGAGTAATCTTGGAAATTCGTGGGAAAATACTGGCAGCAGCAAATGGAGATACAGAAGACGATACAAGAAAAGTAGCCCAATGGTCATTAGTACCATCAGAAGCAAGCGACGCCTACAGACAAGCCAGCCTTGAAATAATTTCAGCAGGACAGATGGTAAGAAAAATCGACATGACAAACGTATTTGTAGTTGATTATATTGAAGAATATGGAAATCAGGCTGGAACTGGAACTTTTTCACTAAAAATAAAACAGAAGAAGGAAAAAGTGAAGGAAGTGGCAATCGAAGGTGGATATGCAACACAGGAAGCCTAAATCGGAATTTTGAATAATTCTATATCAGAAATATGAAAAACATCTTTGAACTTTGGAAAATTTTTGTAAGTAAAATTACATGAAAAATAAAAATAATCTCTTTTTCTTGAAAGTGTATTTTAGGATTGGAGATTATTTTTTATTTGTAGATTCTATAATATATTGAGACAAATTTAAATGAGGTTTAATATGAGAACAGAATTACAAAATTAAGAGTTAATACTATTTTCCGTTTAAAGAATAGAAATCAGAAAATTTATGAAATTAAAGTCATTTTTTCTATTATATAATCTATGTAACTATTAAAATATTCTTTAATTAAATTTTATTATTAAATATTCATCTTAAAGACTTTTATAATTTTATTTATTAACAATAAACAGTTTTTCAAAATCTAAATAGAAATCCTTTATGTAAATACTTAAGAATTAAATTTGATTTCTTTAACAAAGTTATTAAATTATTCATTATAGAATTTTACTTCTATTTTTAAAATGGGGTTTAGTATAAGGTGCTAAATTCAAAAAAACACTTTGAGAAAAAATGCAAAAAATGGTAAAATATACAAATATAAATGTTGTAAAAATTAAAAAAAAGAAATGAGGAATAATTAAGTTGAAAAGAGCGGTTATATTGGATACAAGTGCGATTATGTATAGAAGTCATTTTGCATTAATGGGAATGAGAAATAGTAACGGAATGTCTACTGGAGCGACATTTGGGTTTATTAATACGCTGGAAAGTGTGATTAGGGAGTTTAGGCCTGATTATTTAGTGGCTTGTCTAGATGTGAAAAGAAGTGAGCTGGATAGAACTGGGGAGTTGGAAACGTATAAGGCACATAGGGAAAGTATGCCTGAAGAACTGGTTATGCAGATTGATACTATTATGAAGGTATTGGATGGGTATAGAATTCCGAAATATAAGAAGGCTGGGCAGGAAGCGGATGATGTTATTGCCACTTTTGCCACTAAATTTTCTAATGATGAAGATGAGCAGATTGAGGTCTTTGTAATAACTGGGGATAAGGATTTGGCACAGCTTGTAGATGGAAAAATTAACATTGCCTTGCTTGGAAAAGGAGATAAAAATTCTGCATTTAAACATATAAAGACTGATGAAGATGTAGTTGAATATTTGGGAGTTACGCCTGATAAGATTCCTGACTTGTTTGGACTTATGGGGGATAAGTCAGATGGGATTCCAGGAGTTGCTGGGATTGGGCCTAAAAATGGGGTAAAACTTATTACGACTTATGGAAATTTAGAAGGAATTTATGAAAATATTGATGAAATAAAGGGAAAACAGAAGGAAAAATTACTGAATGATAAGGAAAATGCCTTTATAAGCCGGGAACTTGCAACTGTGAAGCAAGAACTTGATATTGAATATGATAAAAAGAAATTGAAATTTGAGGAAAAGGATTTTGACAGTCTTTTGAAACTTTATGAAGAGCTTGATTTTAAAAGATTTTCTAAAGCTGTGGAAGAAGAAAAGGAAAGATTTTTGCAAAATGGAAACCAAAAGGAACTTACTGAAGAAGAAAAGCAAATTTTAGAAAAAAATAAAAAAATTGATGAAGAAAAATTGGAAAAAGAGAGACTTGAAAGAGAAAAAGTTGAAAAGCAGGAATTGGAGTATGATAAGGAAAATCCGATTTTTGATGGAATTTCACATTTTTATGAGCATGTGGAGTACGAACATAATTCAGAAATAGATAAAAAAATTGATGAAATTCAAGTTTTAAAGGAAAAATTGGCAATAGAATATGAGGCTCAGAAGAAAAAGGCAGAAGAGATTGCGTTAGAAAATCAGAAAACTGAAAAAACTAAAAAAATTAAAGATGAAAAAGTGTATTTTGAGAAAAATTATGGAAAAGTTGTGAGCTGGAGTGATGCTTATTCCGTGATTGAGAAAATGGATAAAAAAGTGGCTATTTTTGGAAATATGCTTGGACTTTCCATTTGTGATGAAAAAACGAATATTGTTCTTTTGGACAGTGAACTTCAGGATATTTTGCAAAATGGAAATCAAAAAAATGCAGAATCTGGAGTACAGATTAATTTGTTTAGTTTAAGTGATAATGCTAATGAGCAAAAAGATAATAAAAAAAATATTGAGAATATTTATAAATTATTGAGCAAAAAAGAAATTATCGCCTATAATGTGAAAGAGTATATGAAAAGTGGGGAAAGTGAGTATTTTGGATATTCTGTTGGCGGTAAAACTTATGGGATAAATAATGACAGGTTTGGAATAAAATGTACTGAATATTTTGATATTTTGCTTGCAAGATATGTACTTGGGACGGAAAGTTTGCAGGAAATCGAGGAAATAATTCTAGATGAGTTTGGTGTTGAGATTGCAACTTTTGAAGAACAGTTTAAGAAGGAACGAAGAAAGAAGGATTTTAGCGATGTTTCTGATGATGTGGTTTGTGAGTTTTTATCAAAGAGAACGTTTTTTATTTATAAATTGGAAATAATTTTTAGAAATAGATTACAAAATGAGCAGTTCTTAAATATATTTGACAAGCTGGAAAGTCGATTAATACCAGTATTGGCACAAATGGAGGAAACTGGAATAAAGATTGATAAAAAATATTTCAGTGAATTTCAGAATGAACTGGAAGAAAAGATAAATATGCTTCAAAATGATATTTATAAACTTGCTGATGGGGAATTTAATATTGATTCGCCACAACAATTAGGAGAAGTTTTGTTTGAAAAATTACAGATTCCATCAGGCAAAAAGACAAAAACTGGATATTCAACAAATGTGGAAGTTCTAGAAATGATTGCAAACAATGTAGAATTGACAGAAGACAAACGGATGATTGGGAAAAAGCTACTAGAATACAGGGCTTATAAGAAATTATTATCAACATACATTGAGCCAATTCCAAAGCTGGCAGATAAAGAGGATAGGATTCATACGACTTTTAACCAAAATGGGACATCTACTGGACGGCTTTCGTCAGCAAATCCAAATTTACAGAATATTCCAGTGAGAACAGATGATGGAATAAGGATTCGTACTGGTTTTGTAGCAAAGGAAGGACATAGTTTGATTTCATTTGACTATTCGCAAATTGAATTGAGAGTTCTAGCTGAATTGTCAAAAGATAGGCATTTAGTACAGGCGTATCAGGATAATCAGGATTTACATAACTTGACGGCAAGAAAGATATTTTTTAAAACCAAAGAAGATGAGATTTCACGGCATGAGAGAAGTATTGCAAAAGTAATTAATTTTAGTATCTTGTATGGAAAAACTCCGTTTGGGTTGTCAAAGGAACTGGGAATTACAGTTCAGGAGGCTTCGCAATATATTACGACGTATTTCGAGGAATATCCTAGAGTCAGAAAATTTTTGGATATTGTTACAGAAACGGCTAAACTTCACGGTTTTGTAGAAACTTTTTACGGTACGAGAAGATATATTAGCGGAATTAATGCTACAAATAAGAATGTACAGGCACAGGCTGTAAGAATGGCGGTAAATACTGTCGTTCAGGGAACAGCGGCAAATATTATAAAAAAAGTTATGATTGAACTTCATGAGGAGTTTAAAAATGATGAAAATATCAAAATGCTTCTTCAAGTTCACGATGAACTGATTTTTGAAGTTCGTGATGAATTTGCTAAGGAATACATGGAAAAAATTGAAAAAATTATGGAAAATACTGTTAAATTTAAGAAAGTTCCGTTAAAAGCTAATGGAAGTGTTGCTAAAAATTGGGGATTATTAAAGTAATAATATATTTTATATATGATAGAAATATATATTATATATTTGACTAATTGTTTTGAAATTGTTAGAATAATACTATATAAGGAAGGAATCAGAACAAAAAATGGCACAAATAAGAAAACTGGAAAACTATTTAAAGGGATTAAAAGACGGTACTGTCGGAATTGCCTACATTCCCTTTGGAGTTGCAATCGGACTGATTTCAGCCAAAAGTTTTTCCCAAATTTTGCCAATGATTGGGCTTACATCGTTTGGAATGTATGCAGGAGGGGCTCATTCATTACTGTTAAAGGTGCTTTATGTGATGAAGTCGCCTCCAGTTGAAGTGATTTTATCAATTGCTCTCATAAATTTAAGATATTTATTGTTAAATATCGTTATTTTTAGACAGCTTGGTGAAAAAACTCCTATTTTTCAGAAGTTTCTGGTAGGCGTGGGGCTTACTGATGAAACTGTAACATATCTGACATTAAAAAAGGCCAAAAATGCATGGTATATGATGGGAGTAAATACAATTCCATATTTTTGCTACTGTTTTGGTACAATTTTTGGAGCGATATTTGGTGAAAAATTGCCTGAATCACTTATGACAAGTATGAATTTTGTGCTTTATTCAATATTTTTCAGTATGTTAATAATGGCTTTAAGCCAAAATTTTAAATATATAAAAATTGTTTTGCTGGCACTTATTATAAAAATGGCATTTTCATTTTTGCCTATTTTAAATAAGGTAAGTTCAGGATGGGTTATGATTTTGACAATGTTTTTGGCAAGTTTTATATACGCACAGCTTTATTATAATGAAAATCCTGAAAAGCAGGAAAACGATTAAATTAATAAAGGGAAAGGAAGTGATAAGATTGAATTATAACGAAAATTTAGGAATTTTAACAATGATTTTGATGACACTCATAATCATGACGGTAATACTGAGGACATTGCCAATATTTGTAAAAATTCCAGAAAACAACCTAAAAGTTAATAAGTTCTTTGAAGCACTTCCTTATACAGTATTGACAGTATTAGTATTTCCAGATATTTTTACTTCTACTGGAAGTACAAATTTTGACATAATAAGAGTTCTGATTGGAATGGCAATCGTGGCATATTTAACTTTTAGGAAGACAAATCTGGGAATAATAATAATTGTTTCTATTGCAGTGATATATTTTTTAGGGACTTTGAAAATTTATTTGAAATGATGAGAATTAAATTATGTATTTTAATAAGCAAAATTTCGTTAGAAGAAAAATAGCTGTCTGAGCTTTTGGAATTTATTTAAAATTACGAATGTTTATTCATAATTAAAATAATATATGTTCAAAAGCGAGTTCTATTTTTGTTCTAAAAGAAAGTTTTGCGTAAAGCGGGAGTGCAGAGGTATGGCGTTTGATACCTCTGCTTAGATAAACTGAAGTAAATAAAAAATAATAGAAAAAACAAATGTTAATTGAGATTTTACAAAATTTATTTATAAATCAAATAAAAAGAAAAAATTTTATTTAACAACTGTCAATTTATTATTTTCAATTTTTATATCCTTTATCATTTGAAATTTTTCAACTCCTGATAAATTCAAAATTTCTTTTTTTTCAAGCTGACTAAAAGCATAATTTAACCCTGTTCTGATAATAGGTTTTTTATCAAGATCAATTTCTTTATTTTCTTTTGTCAGTCTTACAATTTGGAAGTCCTCGAGATAAAGGTTTGATTTCATTGGATCATAACGAATGTCAGTTGCAAAGGTCATTGTTCCGCTAATCTGATCATTTAATGCATCATTTAGGTATTCTGCTTCAATAATTAACTTATCATTCTCAAAATGTACTTTTGGATTAAATAGTTTAATTTTTCCAAGAGGGTAGGATTTTTCTATTGGAAATTTGGAAGCAACAGCACTTTTTACCATAGAATCTGGAATTTTTAACTGGTTTTGAGTGTAAATGTAGTAACCTAAGCCTACAATTAATATAATAATTGAAAAAAATAAAAATTTAAATAATTTCATAGCTATAAACTCCTTTTCAAATTATGTTCTGTTTTGGAAATTTTACTAGATTTATAAATATTATTTCCAAAATCAAGTAACTATATCACTTAATTATTTAAAAATATTTTGAAAAAATATTTAATCTTCTTTGAAGGTGGATAAATAGAAGAAAAGCAATTAAATTAAAAATAAAATAAAAAGTTTTTATTGAAAAACCTGTAAATATTAGGTATAATAATGTTATAATAACTAAAATATAAGGAGGATATGAACAAAATTAAAGTTCATTAAATATAATGGAAGAATTGGAAAAAACACGAAAAATAGTAAAAACATCATTTTTTATAGCAGTTGTAACGGTTGCAGTGCTTCTTGCGTTTCCGTACGATATGAAGCCGAAAGAGTGGGAAATTTATGCTGGAAGCTACTTTGTGACTACGTTAGGGCTTACAGTTGGAGGGGCTGCTATTGGTATTCTTTTTGGAATGTTGTTAGCATTTTTTAAATTCCAGAAGACAAAAAGTGAAGTTGTTAATATGATAAAAGATGTCGTTATTGACGAATATGTTGATATAATGCGTGGTACGCCAATGGTTCTACAGCTTTTGACATTATCTTTTGTAGTTGTGATATTTAATAATTACTGGATTGCATTAATTGCTTTAGGACTTAATAGTGCGGCTTATGTGGAGGAGACGATTCGTTCTGGAATTGAAAGTATAGACAAGGGACAAATGGAAGCTGCAAGAGCGACTGGTATGCCTTATAGAATGGCAATGAACGAAATTATAATGCCACAAGCAATAAAAAATATTTTACCAGCACTTTTAAATGAATTTATAAACTTGTTTAAGGAAACAGCTGTTGTAGGGTATATTAGTGTTGTAGACATTACAATGAACAGTAAAAGTTTACAAGCTGTATATTATAGTGTAAAACCAATATTGTTTACTGGTTTGGTTTATTATATCAGCGTAAAATTATTCTCATTTATTGGGAAACGATTGGAGATGAGATTAAAGGAAAATGATTAAGATAAAAAATTTGAAGAAGAAATATGGAGAACTGAAAGTGCTAAAAGGAATTAGTACTGAAATCAAAGAAGGTGAGGTAATTTCAATTATAGGGCCTTCTGGAAGTGGGAAATCAACATTTTTACGTTGCATAAATAGACTTGAAGAACCTACATCTGGAGAAATTAAAATAAATGATAAAAATATTTTGGAACGTGGAGTGGATATAAACAAAATTCGTGAAGAAGTTGGAATGGTGTTTCAGCACTTTAATTTGTATCCTCATAAAACAGTATTGGAAAATATTACTTTAGGGCCAATTAGATTGAAAAAAATGTCAAAACCTGAGGCAGAAAAATTGGCAGTGGAATTACTTGAAAAAGTAGGACTTTCTGATAAAAGAGATGTTTACCCAAATAAACTGTCTGGCGGGCAGAAACAAAGAGTTGCTATTGCAAGGGCATTAGCAATGAATCCTAAGGTGATTCTATTTGATGAGCCGACATCGGCACTTGATCCCGAAATGATAGGGGAAGTTCTGGAAGTAATGAGAGAACTTGCAAATGCTGGAATGACAATGATTGTAGTAACACATGAAATGGGATTTGCTAGAAATGTTGCAAATAGAGTGTTTTTTATGGATGAGGGATATATTTTGGAAGATGCGAAGCCGCAAGATTTATTTGACAATCCAAAATCAGAAAGGGCAAGGATATTTTTAGATAAAGTGTTAAATCATTAAAATAATAAAAATATATTGACTTAGGCTGTATAGTGGAAAGGCGGTACAGAGATGAAAAAATTATTAATAGTAATTATGATGGCTATATTCGGGATAGTGTCGTGTGGGAACAAAACAGAAGCAAAGCAAGATATGAAAAAACTTGTTGTAGGGACAGATGGAGTATTTCCTCCGTTTGGGTATATGGAAAATGGTGAATTAGTAGGATTTGACATTGATTTGATAAAACAGATTGGGAAAGATTTGGGATATGAAATTGAAATGAAAGTTCAGCCATTTGACGCTCTTATACCGTCACTTAAGACTGGAAAGCTGGATGCGATTATTTCTGGAATGAGTGCAACTGAAGAAAGAAAAAAATCAGTTGACTTTACAGATGAATATTTTAAATCAACACAGGTTTACTTGAGAAAAAAAGGGAATACGGCAGTAAATTCTAAAGAGAGCCTGGCTGGAAAAAAAGTTGGAGTACAGCTCGGGACAATTCAGGAATTAGAAGCTAAAAAAATACAAAATGCAAATGTTGTAGCAAATGATGCAACTGTTAATCTGATTCTAGACTTGAAAAGCGGAAAAAGTGATGCTGTAATACTGGAAAATATTGTTGCAATGGAATTTATGAAAAAAAATCCCGAGATAGAGATTTTTTATGAGGAAAAATTGCCGTATGGAATGGCAATCGCATTTGATAAAGGAAAACATTCGGAACTTATTAAACAGATAAATGAAGAACTGAAAAAATTGCAGGAAAATGGTAAATATGCAGAATTAATCAAGAAATATGGATTGGAAACAAATAGAAATTAAATAATAAAAAATAGAAAGCGAGGAAAATTATGAAAAAAGTATTTTTAATATTGATATTAGTAATTTTTGGAATTATGTCGTGCGGAAAAAAAGATAGCGGGCAGAAAAAATTAAGAGTAGGGCTAAATGCAGTTTTTGCTCCGTTTGAATATATTGAAAATGGGAAAATTACGGGATTTGATGTGGATATGATAAATGAAATTGGAAAAAATCTCGGATATGAAATTGAAATTGTGGATCAGTCGTTTGACGGGTTGATACCAGCATTAAAAGCAGGTAAAATTGATATTATCGTTTCTGGAATGAGTTCGACTGAGGAAAGAAAAAAATCAGTTGATTTTACAGATGATTATTTTGTTTCTAAAGAAACTTATTTGAGAAAAAAAGGAAATACAGCGGTTACACCAACTACTTTAAGTGGTAAGAAAATTGGAGTGCAATTGGGTACAATTCAGGAAATAGAAGCAAAATCTATTAATGGAGCCACTGTAGTGCCAAATGAAAGTACTGTAAATACAATTTTGGACTTAAAGGCAGGAAAAATTGATGCAATTATCTTGGAAAAGGCAGTTGCTGAAGAATATATGAAGAAAAATCCTGAAATGGAAATTTTTGATGAAAAATCAGCTGCAATAGGTATGGCGATGGCAATAAATAAAGGGAAAAATCCTGAATTAATAAAACAAATAAATGCTGAATTGAAAAAAATGAGGGAAAATGGGAAATATGACGAATTAATTAAAAAATATGGTTTAGAAAATAGTCAAAAATAAAATATTTTACTTGAAAAGGGAGGAAGAATAAATCATGAAAAAGCCAACATTAGTTGCAGTTTCTTCAATGGTAGCAATGGCGGTACCAACGGTATCTGAAAAAATGACTACTTCCGATATGAGAAAAGATATAATTCGTGCAAATGTGGCAGATATACAACAGAATGTAAAAAATGACGTTCCTACAATGGATACGCCAAATCCTCAAAAAGTAGCAACAGCAGCATCAGATAATCCAGATTTGATAACAGTTGCCCTTACACAGGACGGTACTGGAACACAAATTGTCAATAAAAAAACTCCGGTACCAGAACAAAATCAACAAAAATCTTCACCTGTTCCTCCACAGGAACCAGTGGTAGCACCAGTACAATCTGAACAGTTATCTTCTGACATTCAGAAAAATCCAATAAATAATCCAGAAAGGGTACAAATTTCAAAATCAGAAATAATAACATTGAGAACAAAAGATTTGAGCTTTCATAAAAATAGTGTTGATATAAGCAAGGAAGCATACCCTGTTTTACGTGATATAAAGGATTATATTGAAAAAAATGATTTTCTTGTGTCTATAATTGGGTATACAGATACAAGAGGTGCATCTTCATATAATAAAAGATTATCTCTTAGAAGAGCTGAAAAAGTAAGTTCAAAATTAATAGAACTAGGGCTTTCTAAAGATAGAGTTCTAGATTTGATAGGACGTGGAGAAAGCAATCCAATTAGGACAAATGACACGGAAGAAGGAAGAGAAGGGAATCGAAGGGTAGAATTTAGATTTGTAAAAAAAGGGCAAGTATAACAAATTGAATTATTTATTTGTTAAGGGGAATTATTTCTGATTTAATGGGAATAGTTCCCTTTTTTAAAGCAGAGGAAATCAGTCACCATTTCCTATATATTAATAAAAAATCTAAAATTAAGATTATTAAAAATCTTTAAGTTAAATAATTAAAGATAAAATAAAATATAGAATTTTAGATTATTAAATGAATTCTTGTATTTTTTTGAAGTATTAGTAACAAAATTTTAAAATAGAAAGGATAAAAAAATGATAAAATTAATTGCAATTGATATGGACGGGACTTTGTTAAATAAGAAAAAGCATATTGATAAGGCACAGAAAGAGGCTATTCACGAGGCAATAGAAGCTGGAATAAAGATTGTTCTTTGTACCGGTAGGCCTTTGTATGGGATTTTGCCATTTTATGAAGAGCTTGGGTTGCATGAGTTGGATTTGGAAGGATATGTTATTTTGAATAACGGGTGTTCGATTCACAGGACTCATGATTGGGAGTTGATAGATTCAGTGAAAATGACAGCCGATGATATTAATTATTTGTATAAATTTAGTGAAGGGAAAGACGATATAAACTTTACATTAGTTGATGAAAAGCATTATTTTAACATCGGGAAGGAGCCAACTGATGAGCTTGTCATGGATGCAAAATTTGTTTTTGCGGATATTACGGATATAACTTTGGAAGTGGCTAAAAGTGGAAAATATAATATTGTGAAAGCAATGTATTTGGGAAATCCTGAAAAGATGAAAGAATTTCATAGTAAGTATGAAAATATTTTAAAGGAAAATTATAGTGAAGTGTTAAGTCAGCCATATGTTTATGAAGTGTTGCCAAAAGGGAATAATAAAGGAACTGGGTTAAAGACTTTGGCAGAAAAATTGGGGATAAAGCAGGAAGAAATAATGGCAATTGGGGATGGAAACAATGATTTGGAAATGTTTGAGTATGCAAATTATAGTGTCGCAATGGGAAATGCCACTGAGCTTGCTACAAAAGCTGCTAAATACAGCACTGATACTAATGAAAATGATGGAGTAGCAAAAGCTATAAGGAAATTTGCCCTAAATAAATAAAATAATTTCTAAAACTAAATAAATCTAAGATTTTAGGTAAAAATAATTTTATTATAAGTCAGGAAATCTTATAATTTAATTGGAATTACAGCTTTTAAATTTCATTGTGATAAAAAAGAGGAGTAGAAAAGATGAGGACATTATTATTGTTACGGGGGACAGTTGGAAGTGGAAAAAGTAGTTTTGTTAAGGAAAATGGCTTGGAACCGTACACTCTTGAAGCTGATAAATTCAGGCTTTTAATTTCCAATCCTAAATTAACAAAATTTGGGGATTTTGAGATTTCGCAGAAAAATGACAGGCTGGTTTGGGAAATGCTTTTTAACTGTCTGGAAGAAAGAATGAAAAAAGGGGAATTTACAGTTGTTGATGCGACACATACTACAAAAAGGGCAATGAATTCCTACAAGGCTCTTGCAGACAAATATAAATACACAATTTATTATTATCAACTGGATATACCGCTTGAAGAGTGTATTGAAAATAATAAAAAGCGTGAAGGCTATAAGCAGGTTGATGAAAATGTTATAAGTAGAATGTTTAGGAATATTCAGAATGAAAAAATTTCGGGAAGTTTTAAAAGAATTTTTGACATAAATGAAATTATAAATTTTTATGTTGCCGATGTGACGGGAAAATATGAAAAAGTTCGGATAATCGGGGATATTCATTCTTGTTTTACAGCGATTTCTGAAATCGTGAAAGATTTTGACAAAAATACTCTGTATGTGTTTCTGGGAGACTTTTTGGACAGGGGAATTGAGCATAAACAGACGCTTTTATTAATGCTGGATTTATATAAAAAGGAAAATGTTATAATGATTGAGGGAAATCACGAAATTCATCTGGAAAATTTTGCCAATGATTTTAAAATTGATTCAAAACAATTCTTAAATGAAACTTTGCCAGCGATTTTAGAAGATGAAGAAAATATTGACAATTTAAAAAGGGAAATTCGTAAATTTTATAAAAAGTTAAGACAATGTTATGCTTTTAAATTTCACAATCATAAAATTCTTTGTACACATGCAGGGCTGTCTTTTGTACCGAACTTGGCACTTGTGTCGACTAACGAAATGATAAACGGCGTTGGAAGCTTTGAAACCGAAATTGGAGAACTTTATGAGGAAAATTATTTGAAGGGAAAATGTCAGGATTTTGTGCAGGTTCATGGGCATAGAGGTGTAAACTCGATTGAACATTCAATTTGTCTGGAAGGAGAAGTTGAGTATGGTGGAGAACTGAAATATTTGGATGTAATGCCTGATAAAATTTTGCAGAAATCAGTTATAAACACTGTTTATGATAAAGATTATCTACAGCACGAACTGGAAAAGGCAAAAGAAAACAAGCAGATAAATTTGACGGCGGATGAAGACGTGAATAAATTAATTGTAAGTAAATTAATTAGTGTTAAAAAGACAAAACCAAACTTGTATTCATTAAATTTTGGAAGAAACGTGTTTCGGAAAAAATTGTGGAATGACTCGACAATTAAGGCACGTGGACTTTTTGTGGATGTGGGAACTGGGGCAGTCAAAATAAGAAGCTATAACAAGTTCTTTAATTACGGAGAAAATAAATATTCTACGAGAGAATATATTGAAAACAACATAGTTTACCCAGTTATAGCCTATGAAAAATACAATGGTTTCTTAGGAATACTTTCAGTCATTGATGATAAATTTGTATTTGCGACAAAAAGTGTGACAAATGGAACACATGTCAAATATTTTGAAAATCTTTTTGAAAATGCAAGTGAAAGAATGAAAAATGAGATTTTTAGAATTTGTAGTGAAAATGATGTTTCTATAGTGTTTGAAGTGGTTTCAAATGAAGACAGACACATAGTTGATTATTTTGGAAAGGAATATCTTTTTATCTTAGATGTTATTGATAATAGCCTGTTTATAAATGGTGTGCATGTGGATAATAATTTTAGTAAAAGATTTTTAAAAGAGCTGAATTTTGATGATGATATTATTAAAATGAAAAAGGAAATCAAAAAATGCAATAACTTTGACGAAATAATTGACTTGATGGAAAATTATGATAATTTTGAAAATGCTGAAGGCATTGTATTTTGTGCTGAAAATGGACTTATGTTTAAATACAAGGCAAAACATTACAGCCTTTGGAAAAAACGGCGTGGTATTTTGGAATTTTATAGAAAAGATTTTAATAGGGCAAAACTTGCTGGAAGGTATAAAGATGAGCAGAAGTTTATTGAATGGCTTGCTGGACTGGATAATGAGAAAGTTGAGAATGCCCATATTATTGATTTGATGAATGAATATGAGAGCACAAAGAGATGATTAATAAAAAAAGGGCTTAATCTAGGAGAATATCTTAGTGTAGCCCATAATTTTTATTTTATAAATTTGAATTTAAAATAATTCATCAAATTAATACTAAACTCCGTTTAAAAATAAGAATAAATTTTTATAATAAGGTTGTTTAATACTAAATTTCATTAGAAAATAGGAACTATATTAAGAACAATAAGTTTTAATTCCTTATTAAAAATATGTAATTCAAAATTTATTAAACATTAACTATTTAAATGGGAAATAGTATAATGTCTTTTTATTCTAAAATTTCTTCCTTTTTGATTTCTTGATTAAATTATACTGGAATAAGCAGGAAAATGTAAGAAAATAAAAATATCAAAAAAAAGAAAATAAATTCCTTGAACAATTTAACAAATTGAAGTAAAATATATAAGTAAAAACTTTTTAGAAAAAATAAAAATAATTATAAAAAATTTAGGAGGTAATGAAAATGGGAACACCACATATTGGAGCGAATAGAGGAGATGTTGCAGAAACTATATTATTGCCGGGGGATCCGCTTAGGGCAAAATATATTGCAGAGACATTTTTGGAAGATGTTGTTCAGTATAACAATGTTAGAGGGATGCTTGGATTTACTGGGACTTATAAAGGGAAGAAAGTATCTGTTCAGGGAACTGGAATGGGAGTGCCTTCGATTGGGATTTATTCACATGAACTGATAACTGAATTTGGAGTAAAAAATTTGATTAGAGTAGGAACTGCTGGTTCTTATCAGGAAGATGTGAAAGTTAGGGACGTTGTTATCGCAATGTCAGCTTCGACAGATTCTGCTATTAACAAGTTGAGATTTAATGGAGCAGATTATGCACCTACAGCAAGTTCAGATTTAGTTTTCAAGGCTTATGAAATTGCTAAGGCGAAAGGATTGAATGTAAAGGCTGGAAATGTGTTTACAAGCGATACTTTTTATGGGGATAATCCTGACGCTTGGAAAAAATGGGCTGCGTTTGGAGTATTGTGTGTGGAAATGGAAACAGCACAGCTTTATACAACAGCGGCAAAATTGGGAGCTAATGCTTTAACATTGCTTACAATCAGTGATTCATTTATTACTCACGAAGTTACAAGTGCTGAGGAAAGACAGACAACTTTTAATGAAATGATAGAAGTAGCGTTGGAAACAGCGATACAGCTCTAAAATAATTAAAGAAAATAACTAAAGGGAGAAAAATTAGTGGAATTTTATAAAAGATTAGTTATAAAAATTTTGGAACGTAGTTCGGTTGGCTCTGAAAATAGAATTTTGAAAAAGTTAAAAAGTGGGTATGACTTGACACAAAAGGAAATGGCAGAACTTGAGGAATTACTGGAAAATATTTTATAAATAAAAATATTAAAAAATCTTTATCCTTGAAGCAAGGGGGTTATCCCCTTGTTATTAATTTAAATCAAGAGAAAGGAAAATGGAATGAAAATAGAAAATTTATATCCTGAAAAAGTTTTTCACTATTTTAGTGAAATTTCAAAAATACCGAGAGGTTCAAGAAAAGAGAAAAAGATTAGTGACTGGATTGTAGAATTTGCGAAGGAAAGAAATCTGGAAGTTATTCAGGACAAGGCGTTAAATGTATTGATAAGAAAGCCTGCAACAGCTGGATATGAGGAATATTCACCACTTATACTGCAAGGGCATATGGATATGGTTTGGGAAAAAAATAAAAATACACAGTTTGACTTTGAAACACAGGGAATTGAGCTTGTTGTGGAAGATGGATATTTGAAAGCAAATGGAACGACACTTGGAGCGGACAATGGAATTGCTGTGGCTTATGCACTTGCGATACTTGACAGCAATGACTTGAAACATCCAGCACTCGAAATTATCATCACAACTGATGAGGAAGATGGAATGAGCGGAGTTAATAACCTTGACTTTGGCATTTTTTCTGGAAAGACACTTATAAACTTGGATACAGAAGAATATGGGCAAGTTTATGTGAGCAGTGCAGGTGGTGCGAGAATTTTTAACGAATTTAACTTTGATACAGAAAAACTTGAAGCTGATGATACCGTGATAAGTGTTGATGTAAAAGGGCTTCTAGGCGGACATTCAGGTGCTGAAATTCATTTAGGATTAGGGAATTCAAATAAAATTTTGGCAGAAATCCTGAATCATTTAAATAAAAAATATACGCTTTCAATAATGGATATTGATGGTGGGGAAAAGACTAATGCGATACCGAGAGAGGCTATGGCGGTGCTGGCTGTGAAACTTGAAGATGAAAAAGTCAGCGATTTTGAAAGATTGGCAAAATTGGCTTTTGAAAATATAATAAAGGATTTTAAGATTATTGATAAAAATCCAGTTATTGAAGTGAAGGAAGCTAAAAAAGAAAAACTGGAAAATCAAGGAAAATTGTCAATTTCCAACACAAATGCCGTTATTTCATTTTTCCACGAATTTCCAAATGGAGTTATTTCAATGAGCAAGGATATTGAGGGGCTTGTGGAAACTTCAATAAATCTGGGAGTTATAAAAACTGAAAATAAGGATGGGAAAATTGCTATAAAAATTCAGGCATTGCCAAGAAGTTCGGTAAATAAATCACTTGAAAAATTACTAAATGATGTGAAGGAACTTTCTGAAAAATATGAAGTAGCAGTAAAAGTAAATTCTCCATACCCATCTTGGGAATACCGAAAAGACTCAAAAATTCGTGACATTGTAGTAAACTCATTTAAAAAAATAACAGGAAAAGATCCTGAAATTAAGGCAATTCACGCTGGACTTGAATGCGGAATTTTTGACAACAATATGGAAAATGTTGATATTGTTTCAATCGGGCCTAATATTTACGGTGCTCACACTCCAGAAGAAAGAATGGAAATAGAGTCAGTTGGTAAAACTTGGGAATTATTGCTAAAAGTTATGGAAGATTATAACATTAAATAAAAAATAAAAAACAAAAGGAAATATTAAATGAAAAAAGAGCCAAAAAAACAAAAAGAAAAACTAAAAATAAAAATAAATGAAATTATAGTAGTTGAAGGGCGAGATGATATAACAGCCATAAAACGGGTTGTAGATGCACATATCATCGCCTTAAACGGCTTTTCCGCATTATCTAAGAAAACAATTAATAAAATGATTGAATTGTCAAAAAATAACGATTTAATTTTATTTACAGATCCTGATTTTGCAGGGAAAAAAATTCGAGATACGTTAAAAAAGTATATTCCCAATATAAAGCATGCTTTCGTGAGTCAGAAGGAAGCAACTAAAAATGACAATATTGGAGTGGAAAATGCCAATGACAAAGCAATTTTAGAGGCATTAAAAAATGTTATTACATCTAGTCAAAATATTGAAGATAGATTTAATATTAGTGACTTGATAGATAATGGACTTATTTCTGGAAGTAATACAAAAGAACGTAGAATAATGCTTGGAGATATTTTAAAAATTGGCTATTATAATGCAAAACAGCTTTTAAAGGCTCTTAATTCGTTTAATATTTCAAAAGAACAGTTTGAGAGAGCTGTTGAAGAGATAAATAAAGCTAGTGTAGAATAACGAAAATAAAGAAGAAAAAAGTTGAATGATTATGAATTAGTTATTGAACAACCCTATTATAAAAATTTGTTCCTATTTTTAAAAAGGGCTTAATATAATTTATTAATGAAGTATAAGTTTAAATAATAAAAAGGATGCAAAAAAATGTATAAGAATAATGATGAATTATATGGAGAATACTATGTAGATGATGTTATTTATGAAATAATAAACACAAAAATTTTTAAAAGATTAAAAAATATCTATCAATCTGGTGGTGGATATCTGGTTAATGACTTATGGAATGTAAATAGACAGGAACATTCAATAGGAACAATGATACTATCTTTAAAATTTGGTGGGAATATTGAAGAACAAATAAGAGCACTTTTACATGATATTTCACATACGGCTTTTTCCCATGTAATTGATTATATTTTAAAAAACGAAAATGAAGATTATCATGAGAAGATTCAAAAAAATTTTTTAAATGATGAAGAACTGGTAAGTATTTTACGAAAATATAATTTGAATATAAAAAGAATAATGTTAAAAAATTATAGTTTTTTAGACAATGAATTGCCTGAATTATCATTTGACAGAATAGACTATACTTTAAGGGATTTGTTTAGGCAGAAAAGGATTTCACATAAAGACGTAAGGGAAATAGTTAATAATCTAGCGGTATATCAAAATAAATTATGCTTTAATTCTTTAGAAATTGGAAAATGGTTTCAGAAATTGTATTTTCAGGAAGTAGTAGAGTATTTTCAAGATCCGTTAAATATGTATATAAACACGATGCTAAGTAATTTATTGGCTTCGGCTTTGAATGAAAAAATTATTCAGCTTCAGGATTTTGGCAGAAAAGATAAAAGTAAAAAAAAGATACATAGATCCTTATATACTCGTAAATAACGAAATAAAAAGGATCTCTGAAATTAAATAAAATATAAAAATTTATCTTACAAACATTTTATAAATAATTATTTAGCTGACTTTTTATAAGGACAGCTAATTAAATGATCATCAATTATTCCAATTGCCTGTAAGAAAGAATAAACGATTGTAGATCCAACAAATTTAAAGCCACGTTTTTTCAAATCTTTGCTGATTTTATCAGATAATTCTGTAGTAGCAGGTGCTTCTGATATCTCTTTCCAGTTATTAATAATTTGCTTGTTATCTGTAAAATTCCAAATGTACTTATCAAATGAGCCAAACTCTTTTTGTACTTCCATAAATGCAAGGGCGTTTTTAACAGAAGCGGCTATTTTTAAGTTATTTCTTACAATTCCTTGATTTTTAGCCAGTTCAGCCAACTTAGTTTCATCATATTTTGCAATTTTTTTATAATCAAAATTATCAAAAGCCTTTCTAAAATTTTCTCTTTTATTTAAAATAAGATTCCAGCTAAGTCCGGCCTGAAAGCCTTCTAATATCAGCATTTCAAAAATATAATTATCATCGTGGGAAGGCACTCCCCATTCAGTATCGTGGTAGGCAATATCATTTTCAGATTTTGCCCATGGACATCTTGTGTTTTTCATATTTTAAGCCTTTCAATTTTTGTTTAGTGTTACAGTAAAATTATTTTGTTTAAATACAAATATTTTATAAGTCTAATTTTATAGAATTTAAATAAATTATTAGGATTTAGCATATTTTAGATACTCATTTATAAATAAATCAATATCTCCATCCATAACTTTTTCCACATTTCCCTCTTCTGCTTTTGTTCTGTGATCCTTTACCATTTTATAAGGCTGGAAGACATACGAACGGATTTGGCTTCCCCATTCGATTTTTGATTCGGTTCCTTTTAGTTCAGCCATTTCTTTTTCACGCTTTTCCAGTTCCAGCTCGAATAATTTGGATTTTAGTATTTTCATTGCAGTTTCACGGTTTTTTAGCTGTGAACGTTCATTTTGACAGGTAACTACTGTATTTGTTGGAATATGTGTGATTCTTACAGCTGAGTCTGTTGTGTTTACATGCTGCCCTCCAGCACCGCTTGCCCTGTAAGTATCAATTTTCAAGTCTTCTGAACGAATATCAATTTCAACATCGTCTTCTATTTCTGGCGTAACATTAACTGCCGCAAATGAGGTATGTCGTCTAGCATTTGAGTCAAATGGGGAAATTCTGACAAGTCTATGAACACCTTTTTCTCCTTTTAAATACCCATAAGCATAATTTCCCTTTATATTTAACGTAATACTTTTTATCCCAGCCTCTTCTCCAGCCAGACTATCAAGCACTTCAATCTTAAAATTATGACGATTTGCCCACCTGTCGTACATTCTGTAAAGCATTTCAGCCCAGTCACAAGCCTCAGTTCCACCAGCCCCCGAATTTATTGTAAGAATTGCATTATTCATATCATATTCTTCATCCAGAAGCAATTTTGTCTTAAAATTATCAATTTCATTTGTCAAATCCTGTGCCTTCTGCTCAAGTTCATTTTCAAACGAATTGTCTCCCATCTCAATAAACTCAATAATAGTGGAAACATCTTCAAAAAGTCCATTTAAATTATGGTATTCTTCAAGAAGTTTTTTCTTTGCACTAATAGTCTTTAATATTTCCTGACTATTTTCACTATTCCAGAAATCCGCCTCAAACGTCTTTTTCTCTAAGTCATCAATTTCATTTTTTAAATTTTCAATGTCAAAGATGCCTCCTGATTTCTTCAATATTAGTTTCATTCATTTCGTTTTGTTTTTTTATTTCAAATAAATCCATATTTTTATTCCTTGTATAATATAGTTACATTATACAAGCTCCTTTCTTTATACAAGTTGATATTTGTTTTAAAATTTGTAATTATTATTTTAGCAATTTCATTAGAGATACTCTAGTTTATTTAATACTAAAAGTAAAATTTCGTTAAGTAAAAAGAAAATAATTATTAATTAAATAAGTTTATAATACAAAAAAGTTTTTAAATTTAGATTTTAAACATTTTTTTGAAAATATTAAAAGAAGCTGCTTTTTAAAACAGCCTCTCTTTAAGTTTTTAGAAAATAAAAACTTTTTTAATATTTTAGGTAATAATTATTTTCTTAAACCTTCAACAACCTTACCAGTTTCTTCGTTGTACCAAACTTCATTTGTTAATGGTTCTTCTTTTACATAAGATAAAATATTGTTGAATGTTGCTTCGGCAATATTATCTAATGCTTCTTTTGTTAAGAATGCCTGGTGAGAAGTCAAAACAACGTTGTTAAATGATAACAATCTAGCTAGTAAATCATCTTCTAATACGCTTGCTGATTCATCTTCAAAGAAATAGCTGCTTTCATTTTCATAAACATCAAGTCCTGCTCCACCGATTTTTTTGTCTTTTAATCCTTCAACTAGTGCTTCAGTATCGATTAATCCACCTCTGGCAGCATTAATGATAATAACACCATCTTTCATTTTAGCAATAGTTTCTTTATTAATTGTATGTCTTGTTTCAGGGAATAATGGGCAATGTAATGAAATTACATCAGAATTTGCAAATATTTCATCTAACGTTACATAGGTGAAGTTTTCTTCCTTTGCGGCTTGTTCATTAGGGAATTTATCATAACCAATAACTTTCATTCCTAATCCGTTCAAGATTCTTATGAAAATTCTTGCGATTCTACCAGTTCCTATAATTCCAGCAGTTTTTCCATTTAAATCCATTCCAGTTAATCCAGCTAAGCTAAAGTTCCCTTCTCTTGTTCTATTATAAGCCTTATGAGTTTTTCTGTTTACTGACATTAGAAGTGCTAATGAATGTTCAGCGACAGCATATGGAGAGTATGCAGGTACTCTTAAAACAGTGATTCTGTTTTCACGGGCAGCCTTTAAGTCAATATTGTTATAACCAGCACATCTTGCGGCAACAACTCTAACTCCATTTTTTGAAAGTATGTTTAATACTTTTGCATTCAAATCATCATTTACAAATGTGCAGACAACATCCTGATATTTTGTAAGCATTACATTTTTTAGACTTAATTTTTCTTCAAAATATGTAATATTCGCTCCAAATGTTTCATTCCATTTGTCAAAAAACTCAATATCATAAGGTTTTGCATCGAAAACTACAATTTTCATTTTTACATTCCTCCTAAAATTTATTATCTCTTGTATTTATTATAGCAAAAAAAATTAGGCTAAGTCAAATGATTTTACAAGATTTTTATTATTTTTAAAAAATTTTCTATAAAGTTATTTTTATAAAAGTAAAAAATAAAAATATTAAGTAATTTAACTTTTGATATAAAAAATTGCAACAACTAAATTTTTTTGTAAAAAATCTAAGTAAAATGTGTTAAAATATCTTGTAAATCTTTTAAATTATATAATCTAAATTTATAATTAAGCAGTTTTAAAATGAAAGGAGAGATTATCCTCTGAAAGAAAAAAAGAAAAAGGGTAATGAAAATTATGAAGGAATTAATTGAATTATTTTTTGTATTTGCAAAAATAGGATTATTTACATTTGGTGGTGGATATGCAATGCTGCCGATGCTGCAAAAGGAAATAGTAGAAAGGCATAAATGGGCAAAAGAGGATGAAATTATGGATTATTTTGCTATTGGACAAGTGACGCCAGGAATTATTGCCGTAAATACATCTACTTTTGTTGGATATAAAACGAAGGGCATTATTGGTGGGATTGTTGCTACAGCAGGTATGGTGTTTCCGTCGTTAATCATTATTACGGTGATTGCCGCTTTTTTGAAAAATTTTGCAAGTTACAAGCCAGTGCAATATGCTTTTAATGGTGTTAGAGCCTGTGTCTGTGTACTTATTTTTGAAGCAGTGAGAAAAATGACGAAAAAATCGGTAGTTGATAAATTTTGTTTAGTAGTTTTTATTGCAGTGATTGTGTTATCAATTACAAATTGGATTTCTCCAGCTCTAATAGTTGTTTTAGCAGGAATTTCAGGTATTCTTATAAAAAATTTTGTGAAAAGAGGAGATAAATAATGGAAATAGAATTAATCAAATTGATGGCATTATCGTTTGAATTTTTTAAAACAGGCTTATTTGCAGTGGGCGGTGGACTTGCAACACTTCCGTTTCTATACGATATTGGGAAAAGAACTGGCTGGTACACAGCGGGCGATGTATCAAATATGATTGCCATTTCTCAATCCACTCCCGGCCCAATGGGAATAAATATGGCAACCTATGTGGGATTTTCAATATCTGGATTAATAGGTGCAGTAGTGGCTCCAACAGCTTTGATATTCCCATCAGTAATCATAATAATTGCAATTTCAAAAACCTTGACAAAATTTAAAGAAGCCGCACTAGTTCAAAAAATATTTTACGGATTACGTCCCGCATCAACAGGGCTAATTGTAGCGGCAGGTTTAGGAATTGCAAAAATAACGCTTTTAAACTTGCCAAAATACCAAATTACTCAGGATTTTGCTGATTTGCTGAATTATAAGTCAATAATTTTAGTGGCTGCTATTTTTGGGATAATGAAAAAATTTGATTTGCATCCGATTGTATTAATTTTAATTGCGGCTATTGTCGGGGTAATATTTAAATTTTAATTAATAATTTTATTCTGTTTTCATAGCAAAAAAAGATAGCAAATTTAGAAAAAATATGATATAAGTATAATTGAAGAAGAAATCTAAGTAAATTAAAAATTAAGAGAGAGGATTGATTTGATGAACGGAGCAGCACTTGGTGCGATTAACTATCAGCAGATGGCGTTTGGATTCCTGGGGGGACTGGGACTATTCCTATTTTGTATAAAGTATATGGGGGATGGGCTGCAAATGGCAGCTGGAGATAGACTTCGATATATTTTGGATAAGTATACAACTTCACCATTCTTAGGCGTTCTAGTCGGAATTTTAGTAACAGCATTGATACAATCGAGTTCAGGAACTACGGTTATTACGATAGGACTGGTTGGAGCAGGGCTTTTGACTTTAAGACAGGCGATTGGAATTGTTATGGGAGCCAATATTGGTACAACAATTACAACTTTCATAATCGGATTTAATATTACGCATTATGCATTGCCGATATTATTTTTAGGGGCAGCATGCCTATTTTTTGTAAAACATAATTTTATAAACAATTTAGGTAGAATTTTATTTGGTTTTGGTGGAATATTTTTCGCATTAACATTAATGTCAAGTGCAATGGAACCGCTCAAACATTTGCCAGCGTTTACGGAATTGACGGTAAAGTTAAGCAATAGTCCAGTTTTAGGAGTTTTTATTGGGACATTAATCACAATGCTGGTTCAGGCTTCAAGTGCCACAATCAGTATTTTACAAAATGTGTATCAGGAAAACCTTATAACATTAAAGGCTGCATTGCCTGTACTTTTTGGAGATAACATAGGGACAACTATAACAGCAGTAATCGCAGTAATCGGAGCAAATACTTCGGCGAAGAGACTGGCCTTGTCACACACGATGTTCAATGTTATTGGAACATTAATTTTTATGATTTTGTTATCACCATTTTCAATGTTTGTAGAAAAAATGGCACACTTTCTCCATTTGAATCCAAAAGTAACAATAGCATTTGCACATGGTTCATTTAACATTATGACAACAATTTTATTATTTCCGTTCATTGGAGTTTTAGAATACATAGTTGTAAAATTAATCAGAGAAAAAGAAGAGGACAAAGTTGTTGAACAAAAGCCAAAATACTTGGATGCAGCATTAATATATACACCTTCAATTGCTCTGGGACAAGTAAAACAGGAAATGCTTTCAATGATTTCGATTGCCCTGAAAAGTTTAGGAAAATCAGTTGAATTTTTCCATGATCGTAACGAAAAAACGGCAGAAAAAGTTGAAAAAACAGAGGAAGCAATAAATAACATTGATCAGGAAATTACGAAGTATTTGACTTCGTTGTCACAGGAGCATATAACTGAAAAAGATGGGGAAGAAATCAGCATGTATCTGGATATGTGCCGTGATGTAGAGCGTATAGGAGATCACGCAGTTGGAATCGTAAGAGATGTTCGATATGAAATTAAGAAAAAATTAGTATTCACAGAAACAGCTCATGAAGAAGTGCAAAAATTATTCCTAATCTCAAAAGAAATTATCGAAACAGCAGAAGAAGCACTAAAAAACAACGATACAGAAAAAGCCTTTGTAGTAGTAGATTTGCATAACAAACTGTATACCAAGGAAAAAGAGGTAAGAAAAGCCCACATAAAACGTGTAAGTAAGCAAATATGTGACGTAAAAGCTGGACTTTACTACATTGATGTTGTATCACACTTTACAAGAATCGGAGATCATGCTAGAAACTTGGTTGAGAAAATGATTGAAAATAAAACAAATTAAGGAATATAAGAATAGGCTGGTGATGGCCTGTTTTTTTTAGCAAAGTTAAATTTAGAAAAAAGGATACAGAATTTTTTAAGGAAAAAGACTAAAATTTGACAAGATTAGAGTGTATACTATAATAGTAGAAATGTTTAAAAATTATAAAACTATTAAAATAGTTATGAAAATAAAGGAGGATGATTAACTATGAGAAAAACAGGAAATATAATACTTGGAGCTCTAATCATGCTAGTTGGACTTGTAATTTTAACAGAAAGTAACGATAATCATATTGATATAAAAATTGCGGATAAAGGGAATCTGAGTGTAAATAATGTAAAAAATGTAACGGCAGTAACTGAACAAAAAGGTTCAGGTAAGAAAGTAAAGGCTGTAATTATTGAATTTGACAAAGCAATAGAAAAATCAAAACTATCGAAAGATGCCGTTACAGTAACGCAAAAAAGTATTTCTAAAAAGAATACAGGGGATGCAGAAGATGAACCTTTAGCAAATACAACAGAAACAAAAGTAAATAGAGAAATTTCCAAAATATATACAAGTAATAAAATAGACGAAACTGGAAAAGAGGAAAATGGGAAATATCTTTATGTAGAACTGGCTGAAGATACAAAAAATAACAATATTGTTACACAATCAGACTTGGATAGTGTAAAAATATCTGTTTCACAAGATAAAAATAATTATTTTATAAGTAGTAAAAGTTTTAATGTAAACGGTAAATAAAATTGAGATGGGAGCTTTTGACTGAGGATGAGAAAAATAAGAAAGTTATTATTATTTATAGGCTTGATGATGACAATAATCAATTGCTCAAATAAAAATAATACGCATTTTAATAAATCAGATTTGAACAAGAATATAGCAAAAAATAATGTAATAACAGGAAATGATTATTTAAAAAATATAACATATTCAAATTTAGCAGATGAAAAAACACAGAATGAGGTGCAGGGAATATTAAAAAACTCCGGGATTAGTTCTCAAAATATAAATTTATTTTTTCAAAGTGTAAATTATTATAATAAAAAAACAGAAAATACGGATTTAATAAAATCAGACTTTGTAAATTCTCAAAATATAAATCCAGCTTATGATGAAGCAAAAATACAAAAACTCTGGGATAAAAATAGCAGTAATTTTGTAGGATTTAATTGCAGAATAACAGCTTTTACATTGATGAAGGATTTTATAACAACAAAAAATTCACTTGCAAAATCAGGTGAAATGTTATTTATGGATATGGAATCACTAAAAAATCTGCCGTTTAAATTATTTTCAGAAACGGAAAAGGATAAATTTGTGAATTTATTTTCAGAAATTCCGACAAAGGCTACTAAGGATGTGAAAATTCATGTTGAAAATGTTAAAAACGTCTGGAAGGAGCGAGGAGTTAAATTTGATAAAAATAGTAAAGTATCAATGATTTCTGTATTTTTCCATTTTAATGATGATCCTGAAGAAAATATTTTATTTATTGGGCATGTTGGTATTCTTGTTCCAGAAGATAATGGAAAATTATTGTTTATTGAAAAGCTGGCATTCCAGCAACCTTACCAAGTATTGAAGTTTAATAATCGAACAGAATTGAATGATTATCTTATGAATAAATATGATACTGCATGGGGACAGCCTGTCGCTAAGCCATTTATCATGGAAAATGATGAATTACTGAAAGGATACAGAAATAATCCGAATAATAATAAATAATTATTTTTTGAGTATTTTAGAAGGAGTATGCTGAGAATGTTTTTTTTAAAAGGAAAAAAATCATGGAAATTATTTGCTGGAGTGAGTTTATTAATAATTTTTCAATTTGCATGTAGTAATGAAGTGAAGGATAAGTCTAAAGAAATAAATTCAGAAAGAAATATTAAATCTGAAAAATTGATAAATTCAGGAGGAATGACGATAGAAACAAGATACGGCGTTCCACAAGGGTATAAAAGAGTAGCGGTAGAAAAAGGTAGTTTTGCTGAATTTTTGAGAAGTCAGAAATTAAAGCCTTACGGAGAAAAAGTACAGTATTTTAATGGAAATTATAAACGAAATGAAGGGATTTATGATAGTGTATTTGATGTGGAAATAGGGGATAGGGATTTACATCAATGTGCTGATGCGATAATGCTTTTGCGTGCAGAATATTTTTACGGGAAAAAAGAATATGATAAAATCAGCTTTAAATTTGTGACAGGTTTTAATGCGCAGTATTCCAAATGGATGCAAGGCTATCGGATAAATCCTAATGGAAAAGGAAGCTATTATAAAAAATCCGCTCCATCTAATACATACAAGGATTTCAGGAACTTTATGAATATTGTTTTTGGATATTCTGGAACATTGTCACTTGAAAAAGAAATGATACCACAAAAAATTGAAAATATGCAAATTGGAGATGTATTTATTATGGGTGGCAGTCCAGGACACGCTGTTATTGTAGTGGATATGGCTAAAAATGAAAAAGGTGAAAAAATATTTATGCTTGCCCAATCATATATGCCTGCACAGCAAACTCAAATTTTGATAAACCCAGAAAATGATGGAGTCTGGTATTCGTTAAAAGGGAAAAATGTACTTGTAACACCTGAATGGAAATTTCCAGTTGAAAAATTAAGAAAATTTTAGTTTTTTTAATAGGAATAATATTAATTTAGATTATTCTGTTTAATAATTGTTTATATAAAAAGAAAAAACATAGAATTATGAAAAACATATATTAACAATAAACAGTTTTTCAAATTCTGAATAAGAATCTCTTATATGGATACTTGACGATAAAATTTAATTAAAGGATATTTTAATAGTTAATAGATTGTATAATAGCATAATCTTGTAAAAAAAGTTTTATCTCATAAATTTTCTGACTTCTACTATTTAAATGGGAAATAGTAGAAAATATTTAAAATAATAAAATAAAAAACTCAGAAGATAAATATTATTTTCCGAGTTTTTTTGTTTAAATAATTTAATTATTTTTTTACTTTTCTTGTTTTTTTGTCTTTTTTACTGTCTTTCTTGCCTTTTGATGATTTTTTATCAGAAGATTTTTTTCTTCCTTTTCTATCTCTTCTTCTATCTGATTTTTTACCAGATTTTTCTCCACTGTTTCTGTTTCCAGTAGCTTCTTCAACAAGCGGCTTTGAGTCTTTTTTAGAATTTAAGGCTCGCATTATGAATTGGGCTTCTTGTAATGGTACTGTTATGAAAGAGTATTTGTCCATAATTTTGACATCTTTTACTTTTCTTCCTGGTGTTTTTGCCTTTTTGTTTAACAAATCAAGCAATCTTCCCACGTTGTATCCATCTTTACTTCCAAGTGCAATAAATAATCTTGTTTTGTCATCAATTTTAACTTTTACATCTTGAATTTCACTGTAATTGTCGGGTAAAAATTCATCTTCGTAAACATGTCTTAATACAGAAGCAAGAACCTGTTTTGCATCTCTTCCATCCATTAATTTTTCAGCCAGCTCTTCATAAGCGTCAAAATCACTTTCCTTAATAATTTCATCCACATAAGCAATTAATGCTTCTTTTTTTGCTTCAAGAATTTCTTCGACGTTTGGAATATTTTCCCTCTTTATATCAGTTTTTGTGATACGTTTAATTTGTGCTAATTTGCTAGCTTCTCTCGGTGTTACAAATGTTATTGCAATCCCTTTTTGTCCAGCACGCCCAGTTCTACCGATTCTATGAACGTATGATTCGGCTTCCTGAGGGATGGAGTAGTTAATAACGTGTGTCAGGTTACTTACATCAATTCCACGTGCAGCGACATCTGTTGCAACTAATATTGTCAATATTTTTTTCTTGAATAAGTCTAGAGCCTTTTGTCTAAGAGCCTGAGTAATATCACCGTGAATACATTCTGCATCGTAGTTTCTTGCCTTTAATTTATTTGTAACATCGTCAACTTCTGATTTTGTACGGCAGAATACGATTCCGTAAAAGTCCTGTTCATAGTCAAGAACTCTACATAGAGCTTCAAACTTATCTTCCTGTTTTACTTCGTAATAAATTTGTTCAGTTAAATTAGTAGTAAGTTCTTTTTTCTCAACTCTTAATAATTTATGTTCCGGCATAAATCTTTTGGCAATAGCCATAATTGCTTTAGGGATTGTTGCTGAAAAGAATAACATTTTTTTTCCATCGTTAGTTTTTTCTAGAATTGCTTCAATATCTTCCAGAAATCCCATATTTAGCATTTCATCAGCTTCATCTAGGACAAAATAGTCTAAATTATCAACTTTTAGGACTTTTTTTCTCATTAAGTCCATAACACGTCCCGGCGTTCCAACGACAATATCTACTCCAGATTTTAATTTTTTTATCTGATTTTCTATGGAAGCCCCACCATAAACAGCAAGCACCTTTAAATCCTTTGTTCCCTTTAATGAATAAATTTCATCGGCAACTTGATTGGCAAGTTCCCTTGTTGGTGCTAAAACTAAAGCTCTAACCGTTTTATCAGCCTCGATTGTTTCCAGAATAGGAATACCAAATGCCGCAGTTTTTCCTGTTCCTGTCTGAGCCTGTCCTATTAAGTGTGTTCTTTCCTTTAATAATTCAGGGATTACCAATTTTTGTATTTCACTTGGCTCCTCGAATCCTTTTTTGCTTAAAGCATTAAGCATCTCCGTACTTAATCCAAAATCTTCAAATCTTTGCATTATTTTTTATTTTACCTTCCTTCGTTTCATAATTTAATTTATACTCAATCATTTATAAAAAATTTTTTGTATATATTATTATACCATACTTTTGTCATTTTTGTACTTAAATTATTTAAAAATTATTTTTTTTATAAAAATGTATGATAAAATATTGGGATTTTTTATTCCATCAGTCTAAATTTATAATAAAATACAGGAACATTAATTATTCCTGCATTAAATTTGTTATTTAAATCAATTTTATCTGTCAGGTTTCCAAGTACTAATCACTTTTGCCAGTTTCACCTGATGTTCTGGATTACCTTCCTGGGCAATGTAATAAAGTTTTCCGTTTGCTTTAATAAAATACATTATTAATACGGTTCCATCATCAAAACCTATCCCTATTTGTTTTCCAACATATCCGTTCACATTGGCATCACGTAAATCAATGTTTTCTTCTGAAATTCCTGAATTAAGGTATTTTTCCGCCATTGCTTTTACAGCCAATTCAGGATTTACATTTCTAGTGTTTACTATATCCAAAGTTATAATGTTTGTATTATCAATGGATACCTGTTTTGCGGTTGAAGAAGTGGCAGGATTGGAATCATCAAATGCGTACCAGTCTGATGGAACGGAAATGTATCCAACTGTCTTACTTCCGAATCTAACAGTTTCTCTTGAGTTTCCACTTGCAAAAGAGAATAGTGATGTTACTAAAAATAGCATTAATAAAATTCTTTTTAAATTTTTCATTTTCATACTCATTCCTTTCTTTTTTAACGGTAAATAATTTTCTTTTATTTTCTGAAACAATTATACAACAAGAATTTGTGAAAGTCAATATCTTTTTGATAAAAAATATAAAAATTTTTACAGTAAATGAAAGACTGTCTCATTGCAAATTCTAAGAATCTAAAAATAAATAAGTAAAAAATATTTAATTTGCAAATTAAAAAATGTGTGATATAATTAATAAAAATTGGGTTATTCTTAAATTAGTCTTGAAAACTTGATTATGGAAAATGTTAAGTTAAAAATATTATTTTAAGATAAAGTATATTACAAATTTGAAAAAATTGAAGATAAAAAGGTGAATGCTTTGAATAGACAAAAATTTAATCAATATGGAAAGGTAAAATTATATATTGCAACCTGTTTTTGGGTATTTTCGTTATCGTTGCTTGCAAATGGGAGTAAAAATTCGATCAGTAAGAACAAGGTTGAGGACGAAGCGGTAAAAATTGATATTATTATTAATAAGAATGATATTAATGAGTTTGAAAATGGTGGCAATGATATTGGAAATGATGAAGACAAGGATTTGATTTTTTTGGATCAGATTCAGGATGATGAAGATGAAAAAAAACAGAAAAAATTGGAAAAAACTAATAAACTTGAGCGGTTTATTCGAAAGATAGATGAAAAAGTTAATCCGATATTAAAATTTCAGATTTCAAAAAGTTATGGAACGTGGTATCTTTTGAAGACAGAAGATAATTTAGAAAAAGATTTAAGAAATGTACGTTATGATTTTTTACAGCAGGAAAATGGTTACCTGGTTGTTAAAAGCTATTTTGATCCTAAAACAAACAATTGGAATGAAGAAAGACATAGAGCTTGGATTGAGGAGAAAAAAGGACACGTATATTTTGAAGTTGAAAAGAAATATTTTAAAAATAATAAAAATGAAATAGTATTTTTTGATAAAAATTACCGTTATATGATTATTAAATACAATAATGGGCTAACAAAAGTGTTTTCACGTTATCCAAACAATAATAAAATTTCTCTTGAAGATGAAGAATTGGAAGAATTTGAACGAATTGTGGAAAATAAAAACAATTTAAAAAATGTTATTTATGATGTGAAAATAAAAAATATCAGAGAAATAGAAAACGAAAGAAAAAAAGCCGAATTAAAGGCTAAAACAGATGAACTGGAAAAACAGTTAAGTGAAAATCCTGCGAGTGTATTTCAAATTGACACAATTGGTGCGAGAAAAGAGCTTGAACGACGAAGAAAAAAAGAACAGATGTTAAAATTTGAAACAAAAGATGGAACTAAAAATGTAGAAGTTATTGAAATACAGGATAAAGACTTAAAAAATGAAAATAAAATAAAAAGTAATGATAATGACACAGGAACAAATAAGGAATATTAAGTATAATAACTAATTATCAAATTTTTATTGAATAGAATTTGGAAAACTATTTTGAAATAGAGTTAAAAATTGAAAATAAAAAACAAGTGATTTTTATAGTAATTTAAAATAGTTAAAATATATAAAATACTGAATATTTAGGAGAAAAAAATGAAAAACACACTAAGAATAGTTTACGTTGTAATATTTTTAATATTATTTATGTGTCTGGCACTTTTTTATAATTTTTTTGTTGCAAAAAAAGAATATAAAAATGTTAATATAAATGTAAAAAAAGGAACAACATTTGTACAGATTTACAAGGATTTAAAATTAAATTATGGAATTATAGATAAGGTTTATCTAAAATTAAATGGTGGAAATATAAAGTTAAAAGTAGGAACCTATAAATTTAATGGAAAATTCTCGAAATATGAAATTATAAGAAAAATTAAGAGCAGTGAAACTAATGGGATAAGACTTACAATTCCAGAAGGATTTACTTCAAAGCAGGTATTTGCACGGATGGAGGCACTGGAGCTGGGAACGCCTGAAGAGATTAACAAAGTCCTGAGTGAAATGGATTTTCCATATCCACACGAAAATAATAATTTTGAAGGATATTTTTACCCTGAAACTTATATTTTTTCTGAAAATGTAACGACAAAGCAAGTTATTCAAACCATTCTTGCTGAATTTTTAAAAAAATTCCCGCCTGAAAAATATCCTGATAAACAGAAGTTTTATGATAATTTGAAAATGGCTTCGATTGTGGAGGCGGAAGTGCCAGATGCGGCAGATAAACCAAAAGTTGCGGGAATATTTATGAAAAGGCTGGAAATTGGAATGAAGCTGGAATCAGATGCCACTTTGAAATATGAGCTGGGTAGACAGGCTACAAGAAATGAATTAAAGGCACAAAATACTGCATATAATTCATATAAAGTAAAAGGACTGCCCCCAACACCGATTGGCAATCCTCCAATAGAAACTTTTAAAGCGGTATTAAATGCTGAAAAAACAGATAATTTATTTTTCTTTACACACAAAGGAAAAACCTATTACTCAAAAACCCACGAGGAGCATTTGAAAAAACGTCGTGAAAGCGGACAGTTAAAATAATTGTTATACTTAAAAAATAAAAAAACGGGAACAAATTAATGGAAAAAGTAAAAAAAATTGAAAAGAAAATATTGAAAAAATTGCAAAAAACAATTGAAAATAAACTGGTTATTGAAAAGGAAAGAATTCTTATTGCGTTTTCTGGTGGGCCAGATTCAGTTTTCCTCTATTATTTTCTAAATTTTTTAAAAAGTAAACTTTCACTTGAAATTTCAATAGTTTATATTAATCACAACTTACGTAATGATGTTGAAAATGACTTAAAATTTGTAAAGGAATTTGCAGCTGAAAATAGTGTTGATTACTATATTGAAAGTATAGATGTAAAAAGGCATGCAAAGGAAAATAAGAAGTCGCTGGAACTTGCTGCAAGGGAGTTGCGGTATAAAGCCGTTGAAAATATTAGAAAAAAAATAGGTTATGATAAAATTGCAACAGGGCATAATTTGGATGATAATGTGGAAACTATTATTTTTAGGCTTTTGCGAGGGACTTCGATAAATGGGTTAAAAGGTATTCCAAGAGTGAGAGATAATATAGTAAGGCTGATATTGGAATTTGAGAAAAGTGAAATTTTATCTTTTTTGAAACATAAAAATCAGAAATATATAATTGATTATACAAATAATGAAAATGATTATACAAGAAACTTTATCCGAAATAAAATTTTTCCTGATTTTGAAAGAATAAATCCAAGTTTTAGACAAAAAGTTTACGCATTAATTGAAGAAATTAATGATAGAGAATTTGAAGAGCTTGAAAAAAGTGAAAATTTTGATAAAATGGCTGAAATATTTAAAAATGAAGATGAATTGAAAAAAAAATTAAAAGAGAAGAATAAATTGGTTCAGTTTTTGAAACAAAATGATGTGGAAATTTCGAGAGAGAAGATTAATCAGATTTTTGACAGTTTTTTTTATAAAAATGGAATTTTAAAAGATGAAGGTTCAAAGGAATTTTATTTGGGGGAAAATAAATTTTTACAAAACAAATATGGAAATTTACAAATAGTAAAAAAGAGTAATAAAAATAATGATAGAACTGAAAAAAGTGAAAATATTGACAGTTCATTTGATAAAGTAGAGGTTTTAAAGAAAAATCAAAGTATTGAGTGGTATAATTACAAGATAATGTTATATGAAAAAATTAGCGATTTTAAAACTTATTTTGTAAATGAAGAAAATATGAGTTATACGTTTCTTAAGTTTACTGATGACATGGATTATAAAAAAATCATTGTTAGAAATCGAAAGGATGGGGATAGGATTTTTTTAAAAAAATTGGGACATAAAAAGGTTAAGAAAATTTTGATTGATGAAAAGATTTCAAAGTGGGAAAGAGATTTTTTGCCAATTATTGAAATGGAAATTTCTGAAAGTCAAGATTGTTTAAAAAATCTGGAAAATAAAATAGAAGTTAAAAATTCAAATTTTGAATTTCAAAATGGGGAAAATGGAACTAAAATGAAAGAAATTTTGACTGTTTCGGATATTAAATTTTCAAAATTTCTGGAAAAAATTTATAATAATAGTGTTGAAAAACTGGGAAATACCAGTAAATTATTAATAATTGGGAGGAAAAATGGCAGATAGAGATAAGAATGATATAAGAAAACGACTAGAAGAATTACGAAAAGATAATAACAGAAGAAATAATAGACAAGATAACGGAAATAAATCTCCATTTTCAGGATTTTTATTTTTTGTCTTTGTAGTCTTGTTATTTACTTTTACAGCATTATTTCATCGTGATATACAGACATACTTTTTGGAAAAAAAGGATATTCCATATACAGAATTTGTAAGCAGAACACAAAAAGGTGAGTTTCCAGAAATCAATGAAAAAGATGATAAATTAATCGCACAAGTGAAGGAAAATGGGAAAGATGTTCTTTATTATACAAAAAAAATAACAGAACGTGTTGGAAATGAACCCAAAATAATAAATGCAATTGAACAAAAAAAAGTTAGGTTAAATTCATTGCAACCATCAGGTGGAGGTTTCTTTTTGGCAATTCTGGTTCAATTTTTACCAATGGTTATAATGATTGCACTTATGGTTTACTTGGCTAGAAAAATGGTAGGCGGTTCACAAGGTGGAGGGCCAGGAAATATTTTTGGCTTTGGAAAATCAAGAGTTAATAAAATTGATAAGAAACCAGATGTGAAATTTGATGATGTGGCAGGTGTTGACGGAGCGAAGGAAGAACTGCGGGAAGTTGTAGATTTCTTGAAAAATCCTGAAAAATATACAAAGGCTGGAGCAAGAGTGCCAAAAGGTGTACTTTTATTAGGAAGGCCGGGAACAGGTAAAACATTACTTGCAAAAGCGGTGGCTGGAGAGTCTGGAGCATCATTTTTCAGTATTTCAGGTTCAGAATTTGTGGAAATGTTTGTTGGAGTTGGAGCTTCACGTGTGAGGGATTTGTTTGAAAAGGCGAAGGAATCCAGTCCATCAATTATTTTTATAGATGAAATTGATGCCATCGGTAGACGAAGAAGTGTTGGAAAGAACAGTGGAAGCAATGATGAAAGAGAACAAACTTTAAATCAGCTGTTAGTTGAAATGGACGGGTTTGAAACAGACACAAAAGTTATCGTACTTGCGGCAACTAACAGGGAAGATGTTCTGGATCCGGCGTTATTGCGTGCAGGACGTTTTGATAGACGTGTAACGGTTGATGCACCTGATTTGCAGGGGCGTATTGCAATATTAAAGGTTCATTCTAGAAATAAGAAATTGGCAAGTGACGTGAGATTGGAAGATATTGCTAAAATAACTCCAGGATTTGTTGGAGCGGATTTGGCAAACTTATTAAATGAAGCGGCAATTTTGGCAGCAAGAAGAGCTAGTGATACAATAAAAATGGCTGATCTGGATGAAGCTGTAGATAAAATCGGAATGGGACTTGGGCAAAAAGGTAAGATTATTAAACCTGAAGAGAAAAAGTTATTGGCTTATCATGAAGCTGGGCATGCCATCATGACTGAATTGACACCGGGAGCTGATCCTGTTCATAAAGTTACAATAATTCCTAGAGGAGAGGCTGGTGGATTTATGATGCCGCTTCCTGAAGAAAAATTGGTAACTACAAGCAGACAGATGTTAGCCGAAATAAAAGTGCTGTTTGGTGGACGTGCAGCTGAGGAAATTGGACTGGATGATGTGAGTACAGGAGCATATTCTGATATAAAACGTGCTACAAAAGTCGCAAGAGCCTATGTAGAAAGCGTCGGAATGAGTAAAAAACTGGGGCCAATTAACTTTGAAAATTCAGATGATGAATATTCGTTTGCTCCAAATAAAAGTGATGAAACTGTCAGGGAAATTGATTTGGAAATAAGAAAAATATTGACAGAAGAGTATTTTAACACTTTAAATACATTGCAGGATAATTGGAGCAAGTTAGAAGAAGTGGTGGCATTATTATTGAAAAAAGAAACTATCACTGGAGATGAAGTTAGAAGAATTATCAAAGGTGAAACTGCTGAACAAATTTTAAAGGAAAATGAAAATTTAGAAAAAGAACGTGAAAATGAAGAAACTTCTAAAATAGAGCAAACTGAAAAAACAGAAGCGGTGGAGGAAGTTGAAAAAACAATAGAGCTTGAAGAAAAAGTAGAAGAGCAAGTTACAGAAGATGCTAAACAGCTGGAAGAAAAAAGTAAAACTGAAAAATTAGCGGAAGCTGTGCGGGAAATTACTGGTGAAACAGGTGGTATATTAGAAAAAACTTCGGAAATGGAAGAATCGGAAGATAATTCTAAAACTGATAATCAAAATGAAAATAATGATAGTGATGGTAATTCAGACGGTTCTTTTGGAAATGATGATGAATCAGGAAATAAAATAGAAGATGCAAATGATGAGTCGAATAAAGGAAAAAAAAGAAAAAGTAAATTTAAATTACCTAGTTTTATGGAATAAAATATAAAAATTTGATTGTAAATAGAGGAATGACATTGAATTTAAAACTTTGTTGTTTCTCTATTTTTGATTTAATAAAAACAGTTTTTTAGTTACTGTAAAAAATAACATAAAATTTAAAAAAATATATTGACAAAATTTAAATTGTGTTGTATACTATGGATGTAAAAAAACAAAGAAAATAAATTACTGTAAAAAATGGACAGAATAAAAATAATTAATCTGCAATGGATAAAATAATTTAGATGATGTAAGGTAGCTGCTGGCTAGAGAAATTATATCAATTAAATAACAAATGGAGGAAACAATTATGAATAAAAAAACAAAAACTTTAGTAATAATAGCAACATTGCTATCACTTCATAGCTGTACTTTATTTTACAATGCGATGGCAGTTGGATTAGCTGGAGTTGCTGGAGCGGCTGCGTGGGAAGATAAAAAAAGTGGAAAAACAAAAACCTATAAAGGTACAAAAAGAGTATGCACAGCTTATTCTGATAGCTATGGCGGAGTTAGACAATGTCTTAACTGGACAAATGAACCAGTTTATGAGTAAAGTATAAAATTGTGGTTTCATATTTATTTTAATGGATTATGAGGTATAATATTAATATAAAAAATAGAAAATTTCAAAATAGGAATTAAAAAAATAATAAATGGAGGAGATTTATATGAAAAAGATATTATTAATGGCAACATTGTTGATAGGAGCAATAAATTATGCTGCAGAAGGAATGAATTTACCTTTTACAACTGATGGAAAATTGCATGAAGAAAAATTACTGAATAGAAATATTAGTTCTGAAGATACAGATGTTGTAATAAAAAAAATAGGTAAAGGAAAATATGAAATTACAGGTTATTATGCTTCACAAGATGAAGACTTTGGTAAAGTGGAAACTACAACAATAGTAAGCAAAGCAATCCTGAAAAAGAACGTGATTTGTGATGAAGATATTTGTATTGGATATGATACAAAATTAAAGAAAGCTGTATTTTTAGATAAGGATGACATGAGAATAATTTATCCTGAATGGTAAAAATATATTTTGAAAAAGAAGTAGAAAAATGTAGAAATCAGAAAATTGAAATACAATATAAAGATAATTAATTTTTTATTCTCATTATTTATTAATAAAATTATGGTATAGTATCAATGAAAAAAGTATTAGAAATTAAATAATAAAATGGAGGAAAATTATGAAAAAATTACTTTTAATAATAGCAGTATTGCTAGTGGGAATTATGTCATGTTCAAAGTCTGAAAAAGAAGAAAAAAAAGAAGTGAAACAGGAGGTTAATGTAACAGCTGCAGTTCCTGTAAACGGAGAAAGCGGTTATGAAGCTGAAATATTACAAAGAATGGAGGCAATAAAAACAGAAGTTCAGCCAGCTTTGGAGTCTGGGGTGACAGTAGATATGGATAATGCAACTCAGAAAATAGGAGATTCTTGGGAAATAGAAATGAATAAGGTTTATAAATTGCTATTATCAGAACTGCCAGAAAGTGAAAAGGTAAAATTAAAAAAAGAACAGGAAGAATGGACAAAAAAAGTCAAAGTGAATATTGAAAAAAGCACTGAGGAAGCAGAAGGCGGAACAATATCAGGAACTCTAGGCGGAAATGTTCGGGTAAGCGAAACAGAGGAAAGAACTTTGGAGCTTGCCAAAAGATATGATCAGATACACAAAAAATAATAAGAATTCTCATTTTTCTTTAATAAAATAATGATATATTGTTAGTGTAAAAATAGATAAAGAAGAAAAATAGAAAGCGGAGGAAATGAAAATGAAAAAAATTATTATGGCATTATTGCTATTAATAGGAGTTATTGGATTTTCAGAAGAAGAATTTAGTTACAAAGGTTATGATTTACCTTTTACAACTGATGGAAAACTGCATGAGGAAATATTACTGAAAAGAGAGATAACGGCTGATGATGTTTCGATAGAAATCAAAAAATTGAAAAATGGAAAGTATCAGTTCTGGGATTACGCTTCTGATACTGGAGATGAAAATGAGCCGCCACGAATTTCAGATGCAGTTAAGGAAAAAAATGTGCTTTGTGATGAATATATCTGTGTTGGATACGATACAAAATTAAAAGAACCAGTAATTTTGAATAGAAAAACGAAAAGAATAATTAGTATTGTACGTGAAGAAAACTACAATAAAGTTGATGATCCTGAAACTTTAAGAAGATTCCCTGAGGATAATCCTGAAATGTATAAATTATACCGTGATTATTATAAATTGTACAAATAAATTGTGATTAAAAAATGAAAAAATTATAAATATTAGGAAAGAGTAGGTAAAAATTATGAAAAAAGTATTATTTTTAATTATGGCATTAGCTGCAATACCAGTGTTTGCAGTAAAAGTTACGACAGATGGGAAACATAATTTAGATAAGGTAGCGGGGAAATACGGAGAATATTCGGAACTTGAAATATTTGAAAAAAGTGGGAAATGGTATGCGACAAAAAAAGCTTTTAAAACAGAAACAGTTCCTCTAGTTTTAGAAAAAGATGGAAAATTTTCAGCAGAATTTGAGCATGGAAAAGAAACTTTTGCTTATGATACAAGAATGAAGGCTTTGGTAACGCTTGTTAAAGATGACACAGATCAGATACTTTCTATAGAATTGCCTACAGGAAAAACAAAAGCAGCAGTGGATAAAAACTTTAATATGAATAAAGTAAAGGGATATTGGTGTGATTTTGAAAAAATTGTTCAGAAAAATGGAAAATGGTACATGTATACTGATTTTGATGACGAATACACTCCTTTAATTGTAACAAAAAATGGATTTACTATTAAAATTGAGAATGATATTGCAAAATTTACATTTGACACAAGACTTCAGACACTTGTGAAAATTGATGAGGATGGAAATATAGTTGATACGTATATACTAAAGGATTATTGTCCAGAAGGATATGTAGAGTTATAAAAAATGATTATAATAAGCGAAATAATAGAAATAGGAGTTGAGAAAAATAAAACAATTATAAATACTAAATTTAAATCGAAAGTGTAGGTAAAAATTATGAAAAAAATATTATTTTTAATTATGGCGTTAGCTGCAATACCAGCATTTGCAGTAAAAGTTACGACAGATGGAAAACACAATTTGGAGAAAGTGGCAGGAAAATATCAAGGTATTGAAATATTTAAAAAAAATGAAAAATGGTACATAACAAAAATACATGACGGATTCGATGAAACGGAAACAGTTCCTATAGTAATGGAAAAAAATGGAAAATTTTCAGCAAATTATAAAAAACGTGAAAAAGAAACTTATGCTTATGATACGAAAATGAAAACTTTAGTAACACTTGCTAAAAATGATACAGATCAGATACTTTTTATTGAACTGCCTGAAAAAACAAAAGCAACAGTGGATACAAACTTTAATATGAATAAAGTGAAGGGATATTGGTGTGATCAACTGTTTGAAATTGTTCAGAAAAATGGAAAGTGGTATTTACATGGTGAGGATAACGGCGGATGGGACGAACTTATAACTGTAGCAAAAAATGGATTTACCGTTGAATATGGAACTAAAGATACTGGAGATGACAGAAGATTTACTTTTGATACAAAACTTCAAACAATGGTAGAAATTGATAAGGACGGAAATATAATTCATCCGTATATATTAAAGGATTACTGTCCGACAGGATATAATTAATATCTGAATTTTATTGAAAATTAAGTTGACTAAAAAAGGGGTTTGTGGTTTAATACAAAATATAAAAAATAATAAAAATAAGGAGTTGATAAAAAATGAGAAAATTACTAATAGCAGGATTATTACTTGTAGGAGCAGTTGCATTTGCAGGAAATTATGAAAATGGCTTGACAGAAAGAATGAAAGCTGCAGAAGAAAAGGCACAAGCTGGATGGGATAGCGGAGTAAGAGCTGATATGATTAATGCTTCAATAGATTTGGATGCTGAGTGGGAAAAAGAACTAAATAAAGTTTATGATCTGATTCTAAAAAAATTACCGGCAAAAGAAAAAACAAAATTTAAAGCTGAGCAGCAAAAATGGATAAAAGATAGAGAAACAAAAACAACAAAGGCTTATAATAACTATGTTGCCGAACATGGAGAAAGAATGGCAGGAGAATTGTCGGCTAATGATAGATTGGATATAACAAAAACTAGAGCATTGGAATTGGCAAAAAGATATGATAAGTTAAATAAAAGCAAATAAAATATAGTTAAATTTGCATATTTTTAAGGAGAAACTTATGAAAAAACTATTATTAATAATAGGAATGTTGCTTGTGGGAGTTGTGGCATTTGCAGGAAAATATGAAGATGGATTAAAGGAACGTATGAAAGTTGCGGAAGAAAAACTTGAATCAAAATTTGAAGGAACAACAGCTGATATGTTGAATGCCAGTTATGAATTAACAGATGAGTGGGAAAAGGAATTGAATAAAGTTTATGATTTAATTTTGAAAAAATTGCCAGCAAAAGAACAGTCAAAATTTAAGGCTGAACAGTCAAAATGGCTAAATGATAGAAAAGTGGCTATAAAAAAAGCACTGGCTGATGAAGAAGATGGGCCTAAAATGGCTGTGTTCGGAGCAGCTGGAACTGGACTTTCCATGACAGAGGAAAGAGCATTGGAATTAGCTAAAAAATATGATAAATTACTAAGTAAATAAAGAAGTTGATAGTTATGGAATAAATAAGTTTCATAACTATTTTTTAATGGAGTTTAGTATTAAACATAATTTTAAGGGGATAGTGCTATAATATTAGAAAAAAATCTTAAAAAGTATTTGCACTTTTAAAATCATATGGTATAATAATAATAGTGAGGTATAAAAAGTGAATAAGTTTTTTTTATTTAAGAAATATAAAATAATTTTTATTATAACTTTTATGTTTTTTTATCAGGGATTATATCCTGTAACTTTTAAATATGATACTGGAGAAAATCTGGTACCAAAAATAAACAAGGAAAATGCAGATGAAAAACTTTTAAAATCAGTATTAGATGCCATACGTGCACACAATAATAAATTTGTAAAATTTTATCTTTCAACTAGAGATAATGTTGAAAATAGGAAAAGGCTCAAGGATGAACTTTTAAATCCAAAAATTGGAGTCTATGGAGTTCAGCTTGATGAAGAATCAATATTTGAGGGAAATGGGAATTTAGTAGATATAAATGCAAGGAGTAGGGATGGATATACTCCTATTATTGTTGCTATCGAAGCTAAAAATAACGATATTTTGAAACTTTTGATTGAAAATGGTGCTAATTTATATGAAACACACCCAGTTTTTAATAGGACAACAGTAGGAACTGCGGCATATTATGAAAATATTGAAGCATTAGAAATGTTACTGAAACAAGATTCAAAACTTGCGAATGTAGGAAGTGTTGTTGATGGATGGACTCCACTTGAAGACGCTACATTAAAAGCTAATTCCAGAATTGTGAAAATGTTGTTGCAATATGGGGCTAATCCTACAATTACAGATAAACATGGTGGTACCCCAATGGATATGGCAACAAAGTTTGGAAAAGGTGAAATTGTAAAAATATTAAGGGATTATATAAAGGCTAATAGGGGTAAGTTATAATTTTTAAATTTGTTTGTAATAAAAAAATTTATATATAGAGGAGAAAAAAATGAAAAGAATGACAGGAATTGGTGCTTCAGAAGGAGTATCTATAGGTAAAGTATTACTTTTTATCGCAGAGGAAATTGTTATTCCAGAAAATAAAACTGAGAATTCAACAATTGAGGCTGAATTAGCGAAATTGCAAGATGGATTGAAACAATCTAAAACACAATTAATCGCAATTAGAGAAAAAGTAAAGGAAAAAATGGGGGAAGATAAAGCAGCAATTTTTGATGGTCATATTATGCTTCTTGAAGATGAAGATTTGATTATGGAAGTTGAAGATAAAATTAAAGGAGAAGGACTTCCAGCTGCAAAAGCGTTACACGATGGAATTAATGAATATTGTGATATGATTTCACAATTAGATGATCCTTATTTAAGAGAAAGAGCCGCTGATTTACAAGATATAGGTAAAAGATGGCTTAAAAACTTATTAGGTATGAAAATCCACGACTTGAGCAACTTGGAACCAGGAACAATCGTTGTAACAGAAGATTTGACTCCATCTGATACTGCACAATTGGATTTGGAAAACTGTATAGGATTTATTACAGAAGTTGGAGGAAAAACAGCTCACTCTGCAATAATGGCGAGATCACTTGAATTACCGGCAGTAGTTGGAGTAAAAGGAATACTTGCCGAAGTAAAAGATGGGGAAGTTGTTGTTATGGATGGAGAAACAGGGGAATTGTACCTAGAACCATCTGAAGACTTGGTTAATGAATATATTAAGAAACAGGAAGTAATAAGAAAAGAAAAAGAAGAATTGAAAAAATTAATTCATGAAGATGCGATTACTCTTGATGGTAGAAAAGTTGACATCTGGGGAAATATTGGAAGTCCTAACGATGTTGATGCTGTAATTGAATCAGGAGCGACAGGAATTGGATTATATAGAACAGAATTCTTATTTATGAACTCTGATCATTTTCCAACAGAAGAAGAACAATATCAGGCGTACAGAGTAGTTGCTGAAAAAATGCAAGGGAAACCTGTAACAATAAGAACAATGGATATTGGTGGAGATAAAGAGTTACCATACTTAGATTTACCAAAAGAATTAAATCCATTCCTAGGATATAGAGCAATCAGAATTTCACTGGAAAATAAAGATATGTTCAAAACGCAGTTAAAAGCTATTTTGAGAGCTTCTCAATACGGACAAATTAAAATTATGTATCCAATGATAAGTTCAGTTAATGAAATCAGAAAAGCAAATGCTATTTTGGAAGAATGTAAAAGAGAACTTGATGAAATTGGAAAAATTTACGATAGAAATATAAAAGTAGGAATAATGGTTGAAACTCCTTCAACAGCAATTATTGCCTACAAATTCGCAAAGGAAGTTGACTTCTTCTCAATCGGAACTAATGACTTGACACAATACTTCCTGGCAGTAGATAGAGGAAATGAAATGGTTGCAAACTTATATAATTCATTCAATCCAGCGGTATTGGAAGCTATCCAAAAAGTAATTGATGCGGCACATGGGGCTAATATAAATGTCAGTATGTGTGGAGAGTTCGCTGGAGATAAAAGAGCAACTAAATTATTGTTAGGAATGGGACTTGACTCATTCAGTATGAGTGCCTCATCAGGACTAACTGTTAAGAAAATAATTAGAAACAGCAATTATGCAGATGCGAAAAAATTCAGAGATTTAATTTTACAACAAGATACACCTGAAGATGTTGTAGCAAAATTATAATAAATTATAATAAAAAAGGCTAGTTAGTTTATTAGCCTTTTTTTGCCTTAAAAACAGAATTTATCAATAAGGAGTGAAAAAATATGGAAAATAAAAAAGTCGCAGTATTCTTAGCTAATGGATTTGAGGAAATTGAAGCAGTAACCCCAATTGATTTGCTTCAAAGGGCAGGAATTACAGTAGATACAGTTTCAATCACAAAGGAGAACCTTGTGGAAAGTGCGAGAAAAATGAAGATATTGGCAGATAAGATAATTGATGAAATTAATTTTTCTGAATACGATATGTTAATATTGCCTGGTGGTCCTGGAGTTGGAAATTATTTTAATTCAAAGACACTATTAGATAACGTGTTAAAATTTTCAAAAGATAGTGAAAATAAAAAAATTGCAGCTATTTGTGCTGCTCCTACAGTATTGGCGAGTCTTGGAATTTTGGAAGGAAAAAATGCAGTGTGTTTTCCAGCGTGTGAAAACGAACTGGTAAAAGGGAAGGCATTGCTAGGAAAAGATAGAGCTGTTACGGATGGCAATGTTATAACAAGCAGAAGTGCGGGAACGGCACTGGATTTTGCCTTTGAAATTATTAGTGAACTTTTGGGTGAAAAAGAGGCGAAAAGAATTGCTGAGGAAATTGTTTACAGATAGATTTATAAATATTTGTAAATAAAAGTATAAATTTTAAAAAGTTATATGGAAAAAATAAGAAAAGTGTGCTAAAATGTTTCAGTAATTATGAAAGAAATAAAATGATTTAATAATTAACAAGATTACAAATTATTGATTTAATTACAATATACACTTGAACTAAAGTAGTTTTAACAAAAACTTTAAAATGAAACTGAAGATAAATTATAAATTTTGGAGTTTGTATGAAATTAGTTTACTTTATTGAAATTGGTTTTAAGGAGTTTTGTAAATATTAAATTTATATATTTTAAAAATGTTTTGGAAAGGAAGAAACTATGGAATATCATAAGCCCGTACTGCTTGACGAAGTGATAGATAATATAATAACAGATAAAGATGCAATTTATGTTGACTGTACGCTTGGTGGCGGTGGGCATACAGAGGGTATTCTGGAAAATTCTTCTGAAAATTCAAAGGTTATTGCAATTGATCAGGATATACAAGCTATTGAATTTGCAAAAAAAAGGCTTGAGAAATATGAAAATAAACTTCAAATATTTCAAGATAATTTTAGAAATATTGATACTGCTGTTTATCTTGCGGGCTTTGAAAAAGTAGATCGGATACTGATGGATATAGGAGTTTCCTCAAATCAGCTGGATAATGCTAAAAGAGGTTTTTCATACAGGTTTGCGGCAAGGCTGGATATGCGGATGGACAGTAACTTAAAAATAAGTGCTTATGAAGTTGTCAATAATTTTTCTGAAAAGGAAATAGCCGATATTATTTACAAATACGGCGAAGAGCCAAAATCAAGAAAAATTGCAAAAAAAATTGTAGAATATAGAAAAAATAAGCCAGTTGAAACTACAACGGAACTTGCGGATATTGTTATAAAATCAATAGGAAAAAGTATGAAACGGCATCCTGCCAAAAGAACATTTCAGGCTATAAGAATTTTTGTGAATAAGGAGCTTGAGGTGCTAAGCGAAACATTGGATAAAACGATAAAACTACTTAATAAAAATGGTAGGCTTTTAGTAATTACTTTTCATTCACTGGAAGACAGAATTGTAAAGGAAAAATTTCGTGAATATGAAGATCCATGTACTTGTCCAAAGGATATACCAATTTGTGTATGTAACAAAAAAAGTTTAGGAAAGATAATTACAAAAAAACCAATTATTGCTAAAAAGTTAGAATTAGAAGAAAATAACCGGGCACATTCAGCAAAATTGAGAATTTTTGAAAGGAGTGAATAAACAGTTATGAATGGTGTTTCAAAAAACAAAAAAATGCAAATGGAAATACTTGATGTTCCAAAAATTACAAATACAGCAAGATCACATGAAGATGCAAGAAGAGAAAGAATAGTAGCTCCTAAAGAAGTTAGAAAACAACTTTCCAGAACAGCGGGGTTAAATATGAAAGTAATTGGTATAGTTAGTATCTATGTGGCTATTGTAACTATGGTAGCTTTGCTGAGAGTTTTTGTTTCATTTGATATTTCTGAATTAGGGAAAAAAATGGATATAAAGGAAAAGCAGCTAATTGAACTTAAAAAGGAAGTTGCAAGACTGGATACTCAGACAGTGGATAATGAAGACTTGAAAACCAAAGAAATAAGAGCAAAAGAAAAAGGATTTGATGTTCCGAATGCTCCAATATATATAAATTTGAATAATTAACCGAAGGAGAAATATAACATAAAATCTGTGTTATATTTTTTTATTGACAATATGTGAAAAAATTGATAACATAATAATATGGTGACTAATCAGTTAATTTATTTTTGTAGAATTATTTATAAAAAATTAAAAAAATATGAATAATTTTAAAAAGTAAAAATAAATTTTGAAGGAGGTTATATCTTGGCAAAAGAAGTTTTACAAAAAATAAGAGATGCTGAAGGGGAGTCAGATAAAATTATTGCTGATGCAAATGAAAAGGCAAAAGATATTTTGAAAAATATTGAGCAGAAAATAAAGGATGACGGCGATAAAATGATTTCTGAGGCAAATCTTGAAGTGGAAAATTTGAAGAAACAGTCAATGGATGATGCCGAAAAAAGAGTAAAATCTCTTTTAAGCAGTGAAGAGGAAAATGTAAATAAAATTCTCGAAATTGACGAAAGAAAAATAGATGAAGTTGTTAATTTATTAGCAGAGAGGATTGTGAAATAATGGCAATAGTTAAAATGAGTAGATTTGATTTAGTTGTTTTCGCAGAACAAAGGGCTAAAGTATTAAAGAAACTTCAAAAATTTAAGGAAGTAAATTTTGTAGATATTGAGTTGCGTGATGAAAATGGGGAAGTTAATAAGGATGTTGTTGAAGGCGTTACAAAGTATGTAAACAATGAGGAACTGACTCACATTGATGAGCGTCTTTATCAGTTAAGCAGTGCAATTTCTCTTATTAAAAAATATGATGAGAGAAAAACACGTTTAAGGGATGTTATTCATGGAAATGAAAATTATACGTTTGATGAGTTAGCGAAAAAAGCATTGACTTATGACTGGAAGAAAATTTCTTCTGAGCTAAACCAGATTGGAGCGCAGTATTCACAAATAAAATCGAAAATTTCTAAAAAATATGCACGCTATGACGAAATTGATTTGTGGGAACGGCTGGATGTAAATCCGAAAGAATTAAAGAGCTTGAAAAAGGTAAATACATTTTTGGGGACAGTACCGATAAAATTAAAAGGTAGTTTTATTGACGGCATTTCTAAACTTGATAAAACTTATTATGAAGAGCTGAAAATAGTAAAAGATGAAGTGTATTATCTTGTAATTTCAAGTATTGATGAAAGTGAAAAGGAAAAATTAGCTGAAGTTTTCAGAAACAGCAGTTTTACAGTGGAAAATCTGGATATTGATGCAGTTCCACAAGATTACAAAAATGAATTGCAAAAGGAAATTTCAGGACTGAAAAAGGAAAAACGTAGATTAAAGGCCAAAATCAAAACTTATAGTGAAGACTTAACTGATTTACAGGCGGTTTATGAGTATATGCAAAATAAAAAGCTAAGAATTGTTGAATCAGAAAAATTGGCTCAGACTGAAAATACTATTTTAATAAAGGGATGGATTCCTACTGAAAAGGTAAATGAATTTGAGAAAGTGGTAAAAGACGAGGCTGGGGATAATTATTATTTGACATTTACAGAAGCGGATAGGGATGATGCGACAGTACCGATAAAGTTGAAAAATGGAAAGATTGCAAGTACATTTGAAAATTTGACAGGGATGTATGCTTATCCTAGATATAATGAAATTGATCCGACGCCGCTGTTTACACCGTTTTATATTTTGTTCTTTGGAATGATGGGAGCGGATGTAGGTTATGGGCTTGTATTGCTCTTGGCAACAATGTTTGTTCTAAAAGTAGTAAATTTAAGTTCTCAAATGAGAAAATCTGTCAAGTTTTTCTTTTATTTAAGTTTTTCCGTTATTTTTTGGGGACTTTTATATGGTTCATATTTTGGAGCGACAATTCCAGGAATGTGGAGATTGATAGATCCAGCATCGCAATATAATGATTTATTAATAGGTTCAATTGTGTTTGGTGTAGTCCATATTTTTGTTGGATTGGCAATAAAAGCGTATATGCTAATTAGAGATGGCAAGTCGTTGGAGGCAGTTTATGACGTGCTGTTCTGGTATATGGCACTTATGGGCGGAATAGTTTATTTAATATTCAAACTGATGAATTTATCACCTGTTGTAACAAATGTGTCAATGTGGGTAATGATTGCTGGAATGGCTGGAATCGTACTTACTGGTGGACGTGAAGCTAAGGGGATTGGTGCAAAATTAGGTGGAGGGCTTTACAGCCTTTATGGAATTTCCAGTTATGTGGGAGATTTTGTATCATATTCAAGACTTATGGCTTTGGGGCTTTCTGGTGGATTTATTGCGTCGGCTATAAATATGATTGCCGGAATGATTAGCGGAAGCTGGGTTGGAATGATATTTATTCCAGTAATACTGGTAGCAGGACATTTATTTAATATGTTCTTATCTTTCCTAGGTGCATATGTTCACACTTCAAGACTTATGTATGTAGAATATTTTGGTAAGTTTTATGAAGGTGGAGGAAAGCCGTTTAAAGATTTTAGAACAGAAAGTAAATATGTAAATCTTGATGATTAGTTTTATAATTTAAGTTTAGTAAAAATTATTAATAAATAAAATAGAAAAAATTAGGAGGAAATAAAATGAATTTTTCACAGTTTTTAGTACAAAATGGAGGAATCGTAATGGCGACATTAGGTGCGGCATTAGCGACATTATTAGCAGGTATTGGATCTGCAAAAGGTGTAGGTATCGTTGGGGAAGTAGCTACTGGACTTATGAGTGAGGAACCTGAAAAATTTGGTAAATCGTTAGTATTGCAATTATTGCCGGGAACACAAGGATTATACGGATTCGTTATTGGACTTATGGTGTTAGGAAAATTAAAACCTGAAATGACTTTACAAACTGGATTAGGAATTTTAATGGCTTGTTTACCAATCGCAATTGCAGGTTACGGTTCAGCAATCGCACAAGGAAGAGTTGCCGCATCTGGTATCAGTTTACTTGCAAAAAATGAGGAACAAAACACAAAAGGTATTATTTACTCAGTAATGGTTGAAACTTATGCGTTATTGGCATTCGTTGTATCAATTATGCTATTAGGAAGATTCTAATTTTAAAAGGGGTATTTATACCCCTTAAATATGGTAAGGAGTGAATATGTCTAATTTAAACAATTTAACCTCAAAAATATTAAATGATGCTAAAAAACAAGCAGACGAAATTGTAAGAAGTGCTGAGGAAAAAGCTAAGCAAAAATACGATTTGGAAATAAAAAAGATTACTGTCAAAAAGCAAACATTGCTTGAAAATGCAAGAAGAGAGCGTGAACTGCTTTCAGACAGAATTAAGTCAAGTGCAAACTTAAAGGCAAGAAATGAAAAATTAAAGGCAAAACAGACAGTAATTGATAAAGTTATAGATAAATTAAAAACAAAACTTGTCAATATGAATGAGAGTGAATATATTAATTATTTAACTCAAAATATTGATAAAAAATCTATAACAGGAAAAGAATTAATTGTAAAAAAAGAATTTTTAAATAAAGTAAAAAAAGAATTTCCAAATGCAAAAGTGAAGGAAAATGAGTTTGTAACTTCGGGATTTATCATTGAAGAAAATGGAATCCAGGAAAATTACACTTTTGAAGTGAAACTGGACTTTATGAGGGATGAACTGGAAGTTGAAATTTCAAAACTTTTATTTTCATAAATAGAGTTGCCTGATAACTATTGAAAGTACAATAAAGTAAATATTTACTTTAATTAAGAATAAACAAGTTGTTAAGCATATCTAATATAAAAAATAGAAATGAATCAATAGTTAGTTGTAAGAGTAAAAATTAAAATAAATTTTATCAAGAAATTAAAATATTTTGTGAGAAAAGAAAAAAACTTTTATAATTGACAAAGAGAATCGATAAAGGGAGAAAAAAATGAATAGAATGGATTACGGACAAAGTGTCGTAACTATTAGAGTATTGGAAAAGAGGCTTTTGACTAGAAATAGACTGGAACGGATGATAGAAGCCCAGACTCCCGAAGAAGTGCTAAAATTATTGGGAGAAACGGAATATTCTCAAGATATGGCTGATATTCATGGTAGTCAGGATTATGAAACAATACTGAAAAGAGAAACAGAGCGTGTTTTTTCTATTGTACGAAATATGGTTAAAAATACTGCAATTGTTGATATTTTGTCTCTTAAATATGATTATCATAATCTAAAGGTATTATTGAAAAGTAAAATAACAGGAAAAGATTTTTCAAAATTGCTTATGCAGGCTGGAACGATTGACGCTGGAAAATTTAAGACAAAGTTTGAATTACAAAGTAATGATTTGCCACAGGAAATTTTGGATGCGATTAATGAAGTGCAGAAGGACTTTGAAGAAAATCATAATCCGCAAAGAATTGATATAATTGTAGACAAGCATTATTTTAAAAATTTATCAAGACTTGTTAAAGAAATTGATGTAAAAGTTATTACTGATTATGTTGAAGGATTAATTGACTTTCAAAATATGATAACTTTATTCAGAGTTCAAAAGCAGAATCGTGATGCAAGATTTTTGGAAACCGTTATTTTTGATGGTGGGACAATTTCAAAAAATAAAATTGTTGCGTCAATAAATGATAATATAGATACCATTTTGAATAAGTTCAAGAAAGAAAAACTGGGAATATATCTGACAAAAGGATTGGAAACATTTAGTGAAACAAAAAGATTATCGGAACTTGAAAAAATTTCGGATAATTACCTGATGGAATTAAATAGGGAATCAAAATATGTTGTATTTGGGCCAGAGCCATTGTTTACCTATCTAGTTGCAAAGGAGCGTGAAATCAATGCAGTCAGAATGATAATGGTAAGCAAAATAAACAACATAGGATCGGATAAAATAAGGGAAAGGTTGCGTGAAACTTATGCATAAAATAGGTGTAGTTGGAGATAAGGATTCTATTTTATCATTTAAGGCACTGGGAATTGACGTGTACCCTGTTATTACAAAGGAAGAAGCGAGAAGCACAATTGATGAGATGGCAAGTAATAACTATGGTATTATCTTTGTGACAGAGCAAGTTGCCGCATTAGTTGAAAGTACCATTGAAAGATACAACCGTGAAGTGCTTCCAGCTGTTATTTTGATTCCGAATAATCAGGGAAGTTTGGGAATTGGGCTTAAAAAGATAGATGAGTACGTTGAAAAAGCGATAGGATCTAATATATTTTAGATGAAAGGAGAAAATTCATTGAAAACAGGAAGAATAATAAAAGTATCTGGGCCTCTTGTTGTTGCAGAAGGTATGGAAAATGCCAATGTGTATGATGTGGTAAGAGTTTCGGAGAAAAAATTGATAGGTGAAATTATCGAAATGAGAGGCGATCAGGCTTCTATTCAAGTATATGAAGAAACATCGGGAATTGGGCCAGGAGAAGAGGTTTTTACAACTGGAGAGCCTTTGAGTGTTGAATTGGGGCCTGGGCTTATTGAAGCGATGTTTGATGGGATTCAGCGTCCGCTAAAGGAATATCAGGAAATAGCAGGGGACTTTCTGGATAAAGGGGTAGAAGTTAAGCCTTTAAACAGAGAGAAAAAATGGGAATTTGAGCCTGTATTATCTGTTGGGGCAACAGTTGAAACTGGGGATATTTTGGGAACTGTTCAGGAAACTTCTGTTGTAAACCACAAAATTATGGTGCCAGCTGGAATTAAAGGGACTTTGAAAACTATTAAAAGCGGAAGTTATACAGTAGTTGACACAATTGCGGTTATTGAAACTGAAAAAGGTGAATTGGTAGAAGTTCAAATGATGCAAAAATGGCCAGTAAGACGTGGAAGAAAATATAAACAGAAATTAAATCCAGAAGCTCCGTTAATTACAGGACAAAGGGTAATTGACACATTTTTCCCTGTAACTAAAGGTGGGACTGCGTGTGTACCAGGGCCTTTCGGATCTGGAAAAACGGTTGTACAACACCAAATGGCTAAATGGGCAGATGCAGAAATTATAGTTTACGTAGGATGTGGAGAGCGTGGGAATGAGATGACAGACGTTCTTATGGAATTTCCAGAAATTATAGATCCAAAAACTGGACAATCATTGATGAAAAGAACTGTACTTATAGCAAATACTTCAAATATGCCAGTTGCGGCCAGAGAGGCCAGTATTTATACAGGAATTACAATTGCTGAATATTTTAGGGATATGGGATATTCAGTGGCAATAATGGCGGATTCTACTTCAAGATGGGCGGAAGCACTTAGGGAAATGTCTGGACGGCTTGAAGAAATGCCAGGGGATGAAGGATACCCAGCTTATCTAGGTTCAAGAGCCGCTGAATTTTACGAAAGAGCAGGAAAAGTAATTTGTCTTGGACAAGATGGAAGAGAAGGGGCTTTGACAGTCATTGGAGCGGTTTCACCTCCGGGTGGAGATATTTCAGAACCAGTATCACAGGCGACACTTCGTATTGTTAAGGTGTTCTGGGGACTAGATGCAAATTTGGCATATAGACGTCATTTCCCAGCGATTAACTGGTTAAATTCATATTCTTTGTATCAAGCGAAAGTTGATAACTGGATGAATCAGAACGTGGGGCCTGAATTTTCTAAAAACAGGGCTCGTGCAATGTCATTGTTACAAGAGGAGAACAGCTTGCAGGAAATTGTTAGACTGGTTGGTAAGGATACTTTGTCAGAAAAGGATCAGCTTAAACTGGAAATTGCAAAATCAATAAGAGAAGATTACTTGCAGCAAAATGCGTTTATGGAGTCAGATACTTATACTTCACTTGAAAAACAGGATAAAATGCTTGATTTGGTATTGAAATTCTATGACGAAGGATTAAGAGGGCTTGAAAATGGAGCTTATTTAAGTGAAATTATCGCAATGCCCGTAAGAGAAAGAATTGCAAGGGCAAAATATCTGCCTGAAGCGGAATTAGGTAAAATTAAAGAAATAGCAAAAGAATTGGAAACAGGAATAGATGAACTTGTAAATAAAGGAGGTGTGGCAAATGCTTAAGGAATACAAAACTATTAAGGAAGTTGTAGGGCCATTGATGATGGTTGAAGGTGTTGAGGGCATCAAATATGAAGAGCTTGTTGAAATTGAAACTCAAAAGGGAGAGCTTCGTCGTGGACGTGTGCTTGAAGTAAATGGAGATAAGGCTGTAGTGCAGTTATTTGAAAATTCGGCTGGAATTAACCTGAAAGATTCAAAAGTAAGATTCTTGGGTAGGCCTTTATCACTTGGAGTATCTGAAGATATGATTGGACGTGTATTTGATGGATTGGGACGTCCAAAAGATAACGGGCCGAAAATTATTCCTGAAAAGACATTGGATATAAATGGAACGGCTATAAATCCAGTTGCACGTGATTATCCGTCAGAATTTATCCAAACAGGAGTTTCTGCCATTGATGGGCTAAATACTCTTGTTAGGGGGCAAAAATTACCGATATTCTCTGGTTCAGGACTTCCGCATGCAGAATTGGCACTGCAAATTGCAAGACAGGCAAAAGTTTTGGGAACAGATTCAAAATTTGCGGTAGTATTTGGAGCGATTGGGATTACATTTGAAGAAGCTCAGACATTTACGGAAGACTTTATAAAAACAGGAGCGATAGATAGAGCGGTATTATTTATGAATTTGGCTAACGATCCAGCAATCGAGCGTCTGTCTACACCAAAAATGGCACTTACTTGTGCAGAATACCTGGCATTTGAAAAAGGGATGCACGTACTTGTAATTTTAACTGACTTGACTAACTATTGTGAAGCGTTACGTGAAGTATCGGCAGCAAGAAAGGAAGTTCCAGGAAGAAGAGGATATCCAGGATACCTGTATACCGATTTATCGACAATCTATGAAAGAGCGGGAAGAATTAAAGGGCGTGAAGGTTCGATTACGCAAATACCAATTTTGACAATGCCTGAAGATGATAAGACTCACCCAATTCCAGATTTGACTGGATATATTACAGAGGGGCAAATAATCTTGTCAAGAGATTTGTATAAACAGAATTTAATGCCTCCAATTGACGTTTTGCCGTCACTTTCAAGATTGAAGGATAAAGGGATTGGAAAAGGAAAGACAAGAGAGGATCATGCGGATACGATGAACCAATTGTTTGCGGCTTATGCGACTGGTAAGGAAGCTAAAGAATTGGCTGTAATCTTGGGAGAATCAGCATTGTCTGAAACTGATAAGGCGTTTGTTAAATTTACGACTGCATTTGAGGAACAATATGTGGCTCAAGGCTTTGACAATAACAGAACTATTGAGGATACTTTAAATTTAGGATGGGATTTACTAAAAATATTACCAAGAACAGAGTTGAAAAGAATTAGAGATGAATATTTGGAAAAATATTTACCTGCAGGAGATGAATAAACTATGGCAAGATTAAATGTAAATCCTACAAGAATGGAGTTAAGCCGTTTAAAGGCACGTCTAAAAACTGCCAAAAGTGGACATAAATTGTTAAAGGACAAGCAGGATGAACTTATGCGACAATTTATAATTTTGATAAAGCAGAATAGAAAATTACGTGAAGAGGTGGAAGGGAAATTGCAGGATTCGTTTAAGGATTTTCTGCTTGCAAGAGGGGTAATGTCTGATGAAATGCTGGAAAATGCCATTGCATATTCAGAAGATAAACTTTTTGCAAATATAGAAACTAAAAATGTAATGAGCGTAATTGTACCAAAAATGACTTTTAACAGGGATCTGGAAAGTGCAGAAGTAGCTTATCCATATGGATATGCACAAACATCTGCTGACTTGGATGATGCTGTTGACGGCTTGAATAAAGTGATGAAAGACTTGCTGGAACTGGCAGAAATTGAAAAGGCATGTCAGCTTATGGCAGACGAAGTGGAAAAGACAAGACGGCGTGTAAATGCACTGGAATATATGACAATTCCACAACTTGAAGAAACAATTCGTTATATCCAGATGAAGCTTGATGAAAATGAGAGATCAAGCATTACAAGGCTTATGAAAGTTAAGGATATGATGGCTGAAAAAGCATAAATAAATTAGAAATTTTATCTGGGATAAAAAAATAGAGTCGCTTAATTGCGGCTCTTTTTATGTTTGGCTATTATTTAATATCTTTTTTTGTTTTTATTTCAATATCATTTATTTTGGTATTATTGGACTTTATATTGTCAGATGGTTCACCAAAAATATCTCGGAAAAATCCAACTTCCAGTTCTCTTGAAAATACATTTTTTAAAATAATCATTACAACTGGCCCTATTAAAAACCCAATTACTCCAAAAATTTTGAAACCTGAATACATTGAAATTAGTGTGATTAGTGGATGTACTCCTAAATTTTGACTTACTAATTTTGGTTCCAGCATTTGCCGTACTGATAAAACAAACAAGTAAATTATTATTAGTGCGATTCCTAATTTAATATCAGCCAGTGCAAAGGAAATTATTGCCCATGGAATTAAAATAGTTCCTGCTCCCAAAATTGGCAAGGCATCAATTGCACAGATTATAATTGACATTAACAAAGGGTATGGTACATTTAAATTTAAAAATGACAGTAAATGTAAGCAGATTAAAAGTTCAAAAAAACAAATTGTCATCAAAATAACTTGTGCTTTTATGTAGGAACCTAGAACGGTAAACATATCCGTTTTTATATTAAATACCTTGTCTAACCAAGATTTTGGCAATTGTTGCTCTAAAAATGATACAATCTCATCTCTATCAAGACTTATAAAAAAAGTCGCTAAAATCGTTATGCAGATATATAAAATCAATGTTGGTATAGAAGTAATAAAACTTATTAATCCTTTTATAAACATTCCAAGTCTTGCAGAACCTGACGAAATAAAACTGTTTATCGTATCATTTACCTGCTTTGTAAAACCTGATGGGAAATTTCCAAGATAAGTGTAAACTTTTGCCATATTGTCAACCCATAATTTTTGTGCAATTTCGCTGTAACTATTAAGATTCTGTGATAATTTATAAATTTCACTTATTAACTTTAATGATCCCCATCCTATTACTCCAAAAAATAAAATTAAAAATGTTATAATTGAAATTATTGTAGAAAGTTTTTTTGATAATTTCAACTTCCTTTGTAAAAATCGTGTAAATGGACGTGTCAATATTGATAAAAATAATGCTATTGTAAATGGAAACAAAAAAATTCCAAGTTTAAACGCTATAAATACAACTAGCAGAATTAAAGCAATATATACAAGAAAATATAATTTTTTAAAGTCAAAATTTTTGTAACTTGCCATAATGAAATGCTCCTTTTTCAGTTTATTATTTAGTTTGTAGCATTATTATATAATAAATATGTAAAATTGTAAATGTATAATTTTAAAATGAAATATTTAGATTAGAGTAAAAATTTGTTTTTAAGTATTCAAATAAATAATTTTTATTTTAAAATTTACTAAATGGATTTTGACTAATAAATATTTTTTTCTTAATTTTAATTTAACTACACTGATTTTTTATAATAAATTAAAATCAAGATTATAAAAAATCTTTAGTTGAATATTAAAGGGCAGACTTTGGAATAGATATGTATGAATTTAGAAGTAAAAATACAGTAAATTGTTATTGAATATTAAATAATTATAAACTTCAAATATAATAATCAAAGTTTTATCGTCTGATTTTTAGGGTATTTAAAAATTATAAAAAATTTTTATATTCTAAATAAGTAAGTATTTTCAGTGTTTGTAAGAAAATTTAAAGGTGAGAATTAAAAATTTTAAAAAAAGATTTACGTATAGGTATTGACAATAGAAAAAATTAAGGTATACTTAGAACATAAAGGGTAAAAAAAGTATTATTTAAGTTTTAGGAGGAGTATCAATGTCAAGAGTGGTATTAAAAAAAGTTGAAAAACAATATCCAAACGGCTTTAAAGCGGTTCACGGCATAGACTTGGACATAAAAGATGGCGAATTTATGGTATTTGTAGGGCCATCAGGCTGTGCAAAATCAACAACGTTGAGAATGGTGGCAGGGCTTGAGGAAATAAGTGGTGGTGAAATATACATAGGTGACAGACTAGTAAATGACATTCCGCCAAAGGATAGAGGAATAGCTATGGTGTTTCAAAATTATGCCTTGTATCCGCATATGACAGTTTATGAAAATATGGCATTTGGATTAAAATTGAAAAAAACTCCAAAAGATGAAATTGACAGAAGAGTACGGGAAGCAGCAGAAAAACTTGAGATAACAGATCTTTTGGATAGAAAACCTAAAGAAATGTCAGGAGGACAAAGACAAAGGGTTGCACTTGGAAGGGCACTCGTAAGAGAGCCAGAAGTATTCTTATTCGACGAGCCTTTATCAAACCTTGATGCTAAGTTAAGAGTTTCAATGCGTGTAAGAATAGCACAACTTCATAAGGAACTGAAAACAACAATGATATATGTTACTCACGATCAAGTTGAAGCAATGACTATGGGTGACAGAATAACAGTATTAAAATCAGGACGAATAATGCAGGTTGATACACCTTTAAATCTATATCATTATCCTGCCAATAAGTTCGTAGCTGGGTTTATCGGTTCTCCCACTATGAATCTTATAGATGGTGAATTAGTAGAAAATGAAGGGCGAATATACATAGATTTAAGTGGAACACAAATAGAAATTGCAAGTGAGAAAGCTGAAAAATTGAAAAACCATGTCGGGAAAAAAGTTGTATTTGGAATACGTCCTGAAAATATATCAGTTTCCGAAGTGGAAGACAGTTTTTCAAAAGAGGGGGAAATAAATGTTGTAGAACAGATGGGGAATGAAGAATACATTTATTTTTCACTTAATGATCATCAATTTACTTGCAGATTAAATTCAAATTTTACACAAATTAAGAGCAACAAAACGAAAAAAATATTTAGATTTGACACTTCAAAAGCACATATATTTGATGCACAGACAGAAGAAAATATAAGTTTATAAAATACAGCCTAACATAATCATTTAGCCAAACTTAGACATTGTAGTTAAGTTATTCAATTTTGGGATAATTGGATCTTTTAAGAAGTTAAGCAATTTATAAACTAAAGAATAGTTAATAAAAAGTTAATTTACCAAAAGAAATAGAATTTTAAATATTTTTTAAGTAAAACAAACATTATTATACTTCGATAAATAATTTTAACAAATAGACAAATATAAATTATAAAATTGATAATTCACAACAATCTATAATCTGTTTTGTAAATTAGCTTTAAATTTAATAAATAAAAATAAAAAATATTTGGAGGATTTTATTATGAGAAAAAAAATACTTTTAGCATTGACAGCGTTTTTAATGGCATGTTCATTTATAAATGCGGAAACACTGGAAGAAAGAGTTGAAAGACTTGAAAGAGAGTTGATAGAAACTAAACAGGAATTGTCAAAACAAATAGCTGAAAAACAAACACCACCACCAGCTCCTGCACCAGCATTCAGTATGGCAAGCATAACTGATGGATTTGAATTTCATGGTTACGGAAGAGCGGGACTTCTTATAGATCAACAAGGAGAAAAAGGATCTGCATTTAAAGTACAGGATGAAGGATTTGCTAAAAAATATAGACTTGGTAATGAAGATGATACATATGCAGAAATGGAATTAGTGAAAAAATTTGATATAAATGGGGCACAAGGTTCAGTTCACTACATGTTCTCAACAAAATCAGGTTCAGGAAATGACTATAAAACATGGACTGCAGGAAGTGCAAATGATCCAGGTTCTGAAAATGATTCATTTAAAACTAGACAATTTTATGTTGATATAACACCGAATGGTGGAGCTACATATTGGGCTGGAAAAAGATATTACAACAGAGAAGACATTCATATAAATGACTATTATATTAAAGACTTCTCAGGAACAGGAGCAGGGGTTCAAAACATAAAACTTGGTTCAGGAACAGCTGATGTTGCCCTAATAGCAACAGATCCAGGAAAACATCCTGAATACACACTTCATACTAAATATTCAGTAGGCCCTTGGGCATTTGAATTGGCAGGACATACAATGAGATCAGATTCTACTGATAAAGATATAACTGAATGGGGAACACAAGGTGCAATTAGTTATAGTTTACCAGGATTCTATGGATTTAAAGATAACGGATTTTCTAAAATTGTATTACAAGGTGGGGTAGGACTTGGTTCTGCAAGTGGACTTGGAAGTGCTACTTCATGGGGAGATAGCAGAAAAGATGCTGTATCTGTAAACTTAATCACATATGGACAGGCTAATCTTTCAGATAGCTGGCAAGTTATGCCTGAATTAGGGTATAGATATGATAAAAACTTCTGGGGAGCAAAAGATCAAAGACAACAATGGGTAACAGCAGGAGTAAGAGTTAGCAACCCTATAACAAGCCATTTTGCTATGCAATATGAAACAGGAGTTGACTATGTAAAAGTTCGTAAAGGACAAACAGACTACGACAGTGGATTATTCAAATTAACAGTGGCACCTACTTTAAAACTTGATACAGAAAACTTCTGGGGACGTCCTGAAATCAGAGCATTTGTAACTTATGGACATGGTTTTGGGGATAAGAAAATGATAAGAAAAGATTTGGATGGAAAAGAACATAATAAAGGAGTATTATTTGGAATTCAAACAGAAGTTTGGTTCTAATAGCAAGTTATTGATTTGAAGATAAAATTGGAGGATACAAGGATGAAAAAGATATTATTAATTATTTCGGCTATGATGGTTCTATTTTCATGTGGAAAAAAAGAAGCTGAAAAAACAGATGGAGGTAAACAAGGTTCTGCAATGTCAGAATTAAAGCCAGAAAGTGGAGCTACTTTGAAAATCTGGGAATCTAAAGGAAAAGAAGCGGACTGGATAAAATATGTGGCTCAGGAATTTGAAAAAAAATATAATGTTAAAGTAACTTATGAAAATGTGGAAGCACCTGATGTAGTGAAAAAATTGCAAACTGAAGGAAAAACAGATTCTGGAGCGGCAGACTTGGTAGTTTTCCCTCATGATAATATAGGAACAGCTGCAAGTGCAGGATTATTATTCACATTGGATGATGTACCTGAATTGGTAAATAAAGTGGAACAGGATTTTTATCCAGGGGCTGTAAGCGGATCTAAAGCAATGGATAACAAACATTACGGTGTACCTTTGGCAATGGAAACTTACGCTTTATTCTATAATAAAGATTTATTACCAACAGCACCTGATTCGTTTGAAAAATTAATTGAAGCTACAAAATCATTAACTAATAAAGGTGCACAAAAATTTGGAATTTTATTTGAACCAGCTAATTTCTATTTTTCTTATGCATTCCTTTCAGCTGATGGAGGTTATGTATTCAAAAATGGAACAGATGTTAATGATATGGGACTTAACAACGATGGTGCTGTAAAAGGGCTTGAAGCAATGTTAAAATTAAAAGAAGTTTCTGCTGATAAAGCTCAAGATGTAAATGCAAATGTTATAAAAGCTTTGTTTACCGAAGGAAAAGTTGCAGCAGTAATAAATGGGCCTTGGTTCCTGAGTGATTTAAAAGATTCTAAAGTAAAATATGGTGTAGTACCGTTACCTACAATTAATGGACAAAAACCTAAATCATTCTCAGGTGTAAGAATATTAGGAATTAATTCTACTACTAAATATCCACAAGCAGCAGTGTTATTCCTAGAATTTGCTTCTTCAAAAGAAATGCTTCAAAAAAGATTTGAAATGACAGGACAAATTCCTCCATTAAAATCTTTCGAACCAGCAGATGATATTTCAAAAGCATTCTTAGCACAAATCTCAGTTGCTGAACCAATGCCATCAGTTCCTCAAATGGGAGCCGTATGGGATCCTATGGGAGCAGCATTAGGAGATGCCTGGGCAGGAAAAGCACAACCAAAAGTTGCACTTGATAACGCTGTAAAAGCAATTAAAGATCAAATTGCCGCAACAAAAAAATAAAATAATTAATTAAAAACTTTTTAGTTAGAGATTTAATAAACAATATATAGTCAAACTGCTTTTTTGAACTTTAAGATAAGAAGTAGTTTGGCTAAAATAATTTTATTATTTAATTTTTCGTCTGATTTTAAAATGTTTAGACATAAAATAAATATGGAAAGTGTGGAAGTGAGATGAATAAAGAGAAAAAATTTTTGATAGCTTCGGCACTTTTACCGGGAGCTGGGCAATTTCTGGCTGGACATATAGTCAAGGGAATCCTTTTTGTTGTAATGCATTTACTAATGGGAGGAATACTTCTGGCAGGTTTATTTAGCAATGTAATTTATAAATTTATAAGTCTGGGAGATAAACCTGAAGTAAGGACTATATTTAAGACTACGGCTGGAGATAATTCACTTGATTATCTGGTAAATGGTGCTTTATTTTTTATAATATTAATTTTGTTTACGATTTTTTATGTATATAATTTAAAAGATGCAAAAAAACTTGGGAAATTCATTGATGAAGGAAATAGTTTGCCAAAAGGTGAAAAATACAGAGATTATGTAATGGATGAATTTTTTATGCCGACATTCTTGACACCAGGGGCTTTGGGAACAATTTTTATTGTATTCTTTCCTATGCTTTTGACAGTTTTGATAGCATTTACAAACTATTCAGGGCCAGATCATCTTCCGCCTAAAAATCTATTTGACTGGATAGGATTTCAGAATTTTGTAAGGCTTATAAAATATAAGGAATTATCTAAAACATTTTTTGTAGTTGCAGGATGGACTCTAGTTTGGGCCATTTTAACTACTATATTTAACTTTGCAGCAGGATTGCTTTTGGCACTTATAACTAACAGCAGAAGAATAAAATTTAAAGGATTCTGGAGAGCAATTTTCATACTTCCTTATGCAGTGCCTGCTTTTGTATCATTGTTAGTATTTAGACTGATGTTCAATGGATTAGGGCCTATAAATGCTTTGTTGCATACAAATATTCCATTTTTAACTGATCCAACAGGGGCAAAAATAATTGCAATATTGGTAAATACTTGGTTAGGAGCACCATATTTCATGGTATTAATATCAGGAGCATTGACTAATATTTCGAGTTCGTTGTATGAAGCAGCAGATATAGACGGAGCTACTGAATGGCAAAAATTTAAAAATATAACATTTCCGATGTTATGGCTTCAATTAGGTTCTACAATGATATTAACTTTTGCATTTAACTTTAACAATTTTGGAGCGATTTATCTGTTAACAAATGGACTTCCAGCAGATTCCAGCCTGAGATATGCAGGACATACTGATATATTGGTGTCTTGGATATACAAACTTACAATGGATAATAACTTGTTCAGCTTAGCGGCAACAGTAACTATATTCATATTCCTGTTTGTAGCAAGTATATCTTTATTGACATTGGCTAGATCTAAAACTTTCAATCAGGAGGCGGTGTTGTAAAATGGGAGAAGAAAAAAAAATAAAATTTGATATACTAACCGTGTTTATATACATATTACTTGTTATAATATCACTCATTGTAATATTTCCTGTAATATGGATTGTAGGAGCGTCACTAAGGCCTGGAACTTCAATATTTGGAACTGATATTTTTCCAAAACAGATAACATTTGCTCATTATGCAGAACTGTTTAAGACAGATTATCCAAGATGGTATTTGAATACACTTTTCATAGCAGTAGTAAATATGGTAATTTCATTGTTTATAACAACATTAACGGCTTATATTTTTTCAAGATATAAATTTAAAGGGAAAAAACAGACAATGGTAACAGTCCTTATATTGCAAATGTTTCCATCATTCTTAGCAATGACTGCAATATATGCGTTCTTAAAAAGACTTAATCTAGTTGATACTTATCTGGGACTTCTTGTGATATACATAGCAGGGCAAATTCCTTATAATTCTTGGCTTGCAAAAGGGTATTTTGATGGAATACCTGCGAGTCTGGATGAAGCGGCAAGAGTCGATGGAGCAGGGCCGCTTAGAACATTTTTCCAAATAATCATGCCAGTAGCAAGGCCAATATTAGTTTTTATTGCATTAATTAATTTTACTGCACCTTGGTTTGATTTTATATTTCCAAAAATGGTACTTTTAAGTCCGCATAAGAAGACATTGGCAGTCGGACTGTTTGAGTGGATTTCAGGAGTGAATAACAGTAATTATACATTGTTTGCGGCAGGAGCAATATTGGTTGCGATACCGATAACTTTGCTATTTGTACTGCTTCAGAAAAATATAGTGGCAGGACTGTCAGCTGGAGCTTCAAAAGGATAATCTCGATCTTTCAGAATGAAAGGAAGTTAAATCTATGAAAAAATTAAATAGATGGATTTTATTAATAACAGCATTATTTTTAAGCCTTTTTTCGTGTCAAAATAAAAATATAAAAGACTTTAATAATACTGAAAAAAGTAAAATTGAAAAATCAGGAGTTTATTATGAAATATTTGTAAGATCTTATGCAGACAGCAATAATGACAAAATAGGAGATATTAACGGGATAACTGATAAACTGGATGAATTAAAGGAATTAGGAATACAGGGAATATGGCTTACTCCTATCTTTAAGTCGCCTAGTTATCATAAATATGACGTAACTGACTACTATACTGTCGATCCAGAATACGGAACAAAGGAAGATTTGAAAAATCTGGTTTCAAAGGCACATAGCAAAGGAATAAAAGTAATTTTAGATTTGCCTGTAAACCATACAAGCAAGGAACATCCATGGTTTAAAGATGTGCTCCAGAATAAAAACAGTCAATACAAGTCTTATTATAGAGTGGCAAAAAACAATGATCAGTCTTTAAACCTGAATTCTTATGCAATGAATCATAAAACTTGGAATAAGTTAAATAATGAGGAAATGTATTATGCTATATTCTGGGAAGGAATGCCTGATTTGAATTACAGCAATAGACAAGTCAGGGAAGAAGTGAAAAAGATTGCAAACTATTGGATTAATGAGACTAACATAGATGGCTATAGAATTGATGGAGCGTATCATATATATGGTGATGGAGAATATTCTAAAAATGTTGATTTGGAAAAGGAAAGTGTGAACTGGTGGAAGGAATTTAGAAGCAGTCTTGAAAAGGAACATCCGAATATTTATATTGTAGGTGAAGTTTGGAATGATACAAATAAGATTGCTCCTTATTACGCAGCCTTTGATTCAAATTTTGATTTTGAAATATCGGAAAATGGTATATCCGAAGCGATAATTTCTCAAGATGCTACAACTTTTTCTGACAAATTAACAAAAATATATGAAACTTATGGAAAAGTTGCTTCCAATTACATTGATGCACCATTTTTAACAAATCATGATCAAAATAGAATTGCTAACACCCTGCTTGATTTGAGGCAGCAAAAATTAGCGGCTTCAATATTATTGACATTGTCTGGAAATCCATTTATATATTATGGAGAAGAATTGGGAATGAAGGGAAGCAAGCCTGATGAAGAGATAAGGGAACCTTATTTGTGGGGAAATGAAAATGGACAGACAAAATGGGAGGAAATAAAAAATAATACAGATACACCTACTTTGGAAGTTCAAAAGAAAAATCCTGATTCACTATATAATTATTACAAAAAATGGATAGCTCTAAGAAATGGAAATGAAGCTTTAAAATATGGCGATTTACAAATAGTAAATGTCAATGATAATCAAATATTGGCATATAAACGGACTTATAAAAATAAATCGGTAATTGTTTTACATAATTTATCCAATACAGAAAAAAATGTAAATGTAGATGGAAAAAACGTAAAAATTTCTGGATTGACGAGTGTTTTAGTAAATACAATTTAAATTAAGCTCATAAGTTTTAACAGTTTTATTTAAATCTGGTTTATGAGCTTGAGCATATATTTTAATTAACTAAATTAAACAAATTATAATAATAAAGATGGAGTAGAACAGTTTTTTTATTCTGTCTTTATTTTTTTGTATTTGAATTTTTGTAAATAAAAAAATCCTCTAGTCTAAGAGGAAATTTTTGAAATTTAAAGTATATATTTGGATTTCTTTGATATTGAGCTGACAGAAATAAATTTAGAATTTAAACAATCATAATCATAACTTTTAAGTTTGGTTTAAAGTAATGTTACTATGAATGTATCAGGTTTAAGAAAAATAGAATTTTCATCCGAAGTAAATTCAGAATTAGTCAAAAGAGTTTTTCCTGTATTTGATAATTTAATAGAATTATTTGTATTATTATAATTTATAATAATCTGAGAACCATTATAGTTAATTGTAACTTGTAAAATATCATTTTCAAGAGTCTGAATATTTTGTTTTCCATAAATAATCCAGTTTATGTACTCTTTTCTTAAAGCAATTAGTTTTTTAACAAAATTTTTCATTTCTGTATCTTGCTTATTTTCATCCCAAGGCATAACTCGGCGGCAATCGGGATCTGATCCACCTTTCATGCCGACTTCGGTACCGTAATAAATACAAGGGGATCCTAAATGAAGGAACATAAAGACTAATGCGGACTTCACAGCATTATGATTTTCTTTGGCTGTGGTAAGGATACGCTCGGTGTCGTGGGAATCAAGCATATTAAGCATAACTTCATTAGTTTGCTGACGATAGTACATAAGTTGGCTGTTAATCTGGTTTTTAAAATCTTCTGTTGAAATTGTTTTTGTTAAAAAATAGCTTTTAATACTGGTTGCAAGCGGATAGTTTGTTACAGCGTGAAATTCATCACCATTTAGCCAAGGATGTGCATTATGCCAAACTTCGCCTAATATATAAATGTCTGGCTTGATAGTCGTTACAGCTTTATGAAATTTTTTCCAGAACTGATGATCGATTTCATTTGCCACGTCTAACCTCCAAGCATCAATATCAAATTCCCTTATCCAGTAAGTTGCAATATCAAGTAGATATTGTTGAACTTCGGGATTGGATGTATTGAGTTTGGGTAGTTTAGGACTGAATTTAAAGGTGTCGTAGTTTAAATAATGATGAATATTTGGGAATTTTTCTGTTTTCGCATAAACTGGAAAGTTATGAATATGAAACCAGTCACAGTAAATGGAATTTTTCCCATTTTTTATTATATCCTGCCATTGACTTGAATTGTTGCCAATATGGTTAAAAACAGCGTCCAACATAATTTTCATTTTTCGTTTATGAGCTTCTTCAACTAATTTTTTAAAAATTTCCCTATTTCCAAAATGCTTATCAATTTCAAAATAATTAACCGTATCGTATTTATGATTGCTTGGTGCTTCAAATATAGGACAGAAATAAAGTCCTGTAATACCTAAATCTTTTAAATAGTCAAGTTTTTGGAGTATCCCATACAAATCACCACCAAAAAGATCATCATGTTTAGGCGAAATATCCGTATCCCAGGCTAAACTGTTTATGGGAGAAATTTCAGGCTTTCCATTGGCAAAACGCTCTGGAAATATTTGATACCAAACGGTATCTCGCACCCATTCAGGCACTTTTATCCTGTCAGAGTCATGTAAATATGGAATTCTAAAGCTGTTTGAAGCATCCTTGTACTGATGTGGCTGATTTTCGGCAACTCCCATATCGCCAAAAAATACGTTTTCTCCATCTGTCCCTGTTATTTCAAATAGATACGAAATTCGATGATAATCAACTTTTACACTGACTTGCCAGTAGTCATGACAAAGATCACTTGTAATTATTGACATTGGAATATGGTACTGATAGTCCTGCGTAAAATCAAACAGGGCTGTATCGCCATAATGCAGTATCATTTGAGCGACATCGTTCTTTTTTGTCCTTAATCTAATGTGAATTTCGTCTTTTGTATAAAGATAGGCATATTCTGATTCAGTCCTATGATAAAATGCCGATTTTTCCATTAAATTACCCTCCAATTTATATTATTTTTTATTTTACAAATTTGTTTTTAAAGAATTCTAAATATATATTCATTTTTTATAAAATTAAACAGTTTAAGCAAATATGTTTTACTCAGATATTAAAGTTATTTTCAAATTCTTGTTCCAGCCAGTCGGAGTTAAGTTTAGAAGAATAAAGATATGGTGATGTAATTGTTAGGCTTGAAACTAATGTTGCATATTTTAAACAGTCAGTAATTGGTTTTTGTTTTGAAAAACCATATAAAAAACCGCTTGCAAAAGAATCACCAGCTCCATTGGAATCTACAAGTCTGTATTGCCTTAAAATTCCTTCAGAGTAGATTTCACCAGTATTCATCAATATTTCTGAACCTAATTTTCCGTGTGTGCAGACAACAAATTTTTTATCTTTAATAAGTTCTTTCATTAAAGATTTCAATTCTGTCTTAGAATGGATAGAATCGGAACTCATAAATATTGCATCAGCATAGGGGATAAATTCTTTATGCCAAGGGTTTTTACCATCATAATCATGAATATCTAGCCAAATTTTATTTTTATAATCTTTTAACAAAGGAAAAAGATGTTTAACAAACTCACAAATATCAAGTAATATTATATCAGCATCATCAATAGCCTTTTTAAACGGTTTTAAGTCAATATCTTGATTAGCCATTCCAACATGAGTGTAGATACTTATCCGTTTCCCATGTGAATCCATTAAATTAGTATGCATCTCAGTGTTTTCTTTATCTTCAATATAAAAAAATCTGATTTTTTCTGAACTTAAAACATTTTTTATATTTTTTCCAGCCTCATCATTTCCAAATTTTGTTGCCAATGTAACATCAAACCCTAATTTACTAAGGTTTATAGCTTTTCCCGCAGCAGTTCCTCCCAATATTTGCTTATGATCACTTGCAAATATTGTTGTTGGTTTTGAAGGAAATTCATTAACACTAATTATTGTATCCCAAGAAGTTGTTCCGATTACAAGTATTTTATTCATTTGAGTTCCTCCTAAAATATATTTAATTATCATAAAATAAATTATTGAAAAAATATTATAAATATTATCAAAAATTTTCTTTATCTTATAAAAGTATACCATTTTATTTATTTTATTTCAATATTTTTAAAATTAAGTTTGTTCAATAATTTTATTTTAAAATTACTAATTTAAATACTTAAAGATTATAGAATTTGATAAATTATATCGCTAGACAAATTTAATAAATAAAAATACAAAAAAATTAATCAACTCATGTTAAAGTTAAATTAAATAAAAAATTTTAAAAAAATGACATAATTTTGTCAAAAAAAAATGATATTCTATGAAATAGATGTTATAATAAGTCTTGATTAAAAAAATAAGCTGTTTATTCTGAATGAAAGGAGATTGCATGGTTAGAGTATTTTTAAATTTTAAAAACAGGAAAATACAGATTTTATCAGCATTATTTATGTTTAGTCTAGTAGGATTTGGGACAAATGTGGATGATTTGATTTCACAATACGAAAAAAATTCTTATACAACCAAAATTAATGAAAAAAGTATGAGGAAATATGACATAAAAGATAAGGTTCTGAAAAATGGGGATTGGAATGAGGTTACTGTAACATCGGATAATAATTATTCATTGCACAGTGAGGCAAATGGACTTACTATGGAAAATAATGTGAAATATGGAATTTTCTATTATAGACATGGGTATAATTTTAGAAATAAGGAAGTTACTCAAAATAAAATTGGAATTTCAAAGACATTGAATGATTATTTTGGTTATAGTGATAATAAGTATAATAAAAAAACAAATCAGATTTCACGGAATATACAAAAAATTACGAATGAAACTACTAAAAATTCTGAAATACGTGATTTGATTGATTTGTACAAAAATTATAAGAATAAACAGAAGGCAATTGAACAGGAGGCACTTACGCTGGAAGATACTAAAAAGGACTATGCTATTCAGTCTAAAAAATATGAACTGGGGACGGCATCACAGTATGATTATGAGCTGGCAAGGACAGAATATGAAAATTCTCAGTTAAAATATGAAAATCTTGGGCGAGAATTACAAGTTTTGGGCGAGCAGTTTACAGTTTATAATATCACATTGCCTGAAAAAGAAAAATTGGATGACTTGAAAAAGGTTGAGCTTAAAAAGGATGATTTTTATGCACTTAGATTATCAGAGGCTGAAACAATAGAATTAAATTCACAGTTGAATAATGAGCAGCTTAGAAAAGAAAACATTGATTATAAGTATCCAAAGCTGACTGGGGATATTGGATATTCATTGAAGGATCATTCAGTTGTTGTGGGACTTTCTGTTTCAAAATCTTTCAAGAGATATAACGATACGATAGAGGATTTGAAAAATGAAGCGGATAAATTGAGATTACAGTATGAACAGAAAAAAAATGAGCTGGTGTCAAATGCAGGGCAGCAGATGATAACTTACACAACTTACCAGACAAATGAATTAACAGCTGAAAATACAATGAAAATCAAGAAAAAAGAGTATGAAGTCTATGCCAAAAAATATGAATTGGGAGTTGACACATATTCCAACTACGTGGAAAAACGAAATAACTATAAAAAGGCTGTAATGGACTATGAAACTGCCAAAAATGAACTAGCGGCATTTACTAAAAAAATAAAATATTATAAGTAAAAATTATTATTAATGTAAAAAAATAAAAATTAGGAAAGTGGTGATTTTGTGGAAATAAAGACAGAATTTTCTGAAATAGTTGAAACGATTGAATCAAAGAAGAAAAAGTCAAAAAATAAAAATTATTTTTATAAATTTATGACATTTTTAGCTGTAATGTTGTTTGTTACAGTTTCATGCGGGAAAAAAGAAGCAGAACCTGAATATGAAGTTACGACAGTTGAGAAAGGGGACATTTCATTATCGGTGTCGAAAACAGGACAGGTTGTATCAGATAACTCAGTATCAGTTTATACGACAGCAAGTCAAAGGGTTAGTAAAGTATTTTTTAAAGAAGGGGATAATGTAAAAAAAGGGGATGTTGTTGTAACATTTTATCCAGTTGATAAAAATGAAACTTTGAGAAGAATAAAAATGAAAACTTTGGAAATTCAAAAATATGAGAGAAATATAGCCGATGCTCAGGGCTCGCTTAGAAGAAAAAAAGAGTCTAAAAGTATAGAAATTCAGCAAAAATCAAGAGATTTACATAATGCTGAAGAACTGTATAAAGTCGGTGGAGAAACAAGAGTGAATGTAGATGATGCAAGAAAAGCTTTAAGAAATTCAAGATTGGATTTAGAAACAGTAGATAGTGAGCAGAGAGCTAGCGTGGAAGATTCAAGAACTGCCTTAAAAACTGCAAAACTAGAATTGGCGACGTTGCAGGAAGATTTGGCACTTATAAAAAATGAAATAACAAGTCCAGTGGATGGAGTTATTACAGAAATGACTGCCGATGAAAATTATAAAGTAAATACAGAAACAACTTTATTTAAGGTGTCAGATTCTCAAAATATGAGAGTGGAAGTGAGCCTGTCGGATACAGAAGTAAAAAATGTAGAAGTAGGACAAAGAGTGGAAATTACATCGGATGCACTACCTAAGGGAGAAAAAGTTGAAGGTTATGTAACACAAATCTCTGGAGTGGCTAAAAAAAGCTCATCGCTTGATGAAAGTAACACAGTCGTAAAAATTAAAATAAATGAAACTAAGGGCTTGAAACCAGGTGCTACAATAACAGCAACAATTTTTTACAAAGAAAGTAACAATGTAACAAAACTTCCATATAGTTCTGTTATTAATGAAAATGGTAAATATTATGCCTTTGTTGTAGGAAAAGATAACAAAGTTTCAAAAAGGGAAATTAAAGTTGGAGTAAATGATGATACTTTTTATGCTGTGGAATCAGGAGTATCAGCAGGAGAAAGAGTAATCACTACTGTGGATGAGAGATTAAAGGATGGACAAAAAATAAAAATTGCAGATCCTTCAAAACAGAAAGTGGTTCCTAATGGTGTAATATTTAAGGAAGAAAAACCGGCAGGAAATGCTGGAGGGCCTGATGGGCCACCGCCAAGATAGAAAAATAAACTTTAACTTTAGAGGTAAATTTTTATGATAAAAGTGAGCGATATAGTAAAAATATATAAAAATGGAAGTATGGAATTAAAGGTTTTGAAAGGGCTTAATCTTTCTGTAAGCGAAGGGGAATACGTGGCTTTTATGGGGCCTTCAGGAAGTGGAAAATCAACTCTTATGAACATTTTAGGCTGTCTTGACAGCCTTACTTCTGGAACTTACATTTTGGATAATCAAGATGTTTCAACCATAAAGGGAAATGCCCTCGCTGAAATAAGAAATAAAAAAATAGGTTTTGTCTTTCAAACTTTTAATTTATTGCCCAAAATGACGGCTGTAGAAAATGTAGCTCTCCCAGCCCTTTATGCAGGAGTAAAAAAAGCAGAAAGAATAAAAAGAGCAACAGAAGCATTGGAAAGTGTGGGATTAGGTGAAAGAATCCATCATAAGCCTAATGAAATGTCAGGAGGACAAAGACAGAGGGTAGCAATAGCAAGGGCAATAATAAATAACCCGAAAATCCTTCTGGCAGATGAACCGACTGGGAATCTGGATTCAAAATCAGGGGAAGAGGTTCTGGAGATTTTTAAAAAACTGAATGATAATGGAACAACAATAGTAATGGTTACACATGAGGAAGATGTGGCGGAACATTGTAAAAGAATTATCAGATTAAAAGACGGTGTAATAGAAAAGGATGAAATTGTTCAGCATCGGAGAGGAGTGTAGTGTAAATGGATTTTATGGAATTACTAAAATTGTCAGTATCAAATTTATTTAGCTATAAGGTACGTTCCTTTTTGACAATGCTTGGAATAATAATCGGAATATCTTCGGTTATAATGATGTCTTCATTAGGAGCAGGAGTTAAGGAAAATATTACTGGAGATTTAAATAAGCTGGGAGTATCGAATTTTCAAATTTCAATTGATACTTCTCCAGGACAGACTTATAAATCATATGATTTATTGACAAAAAAGGATATTGAAAGAATAAAAAGTATAGATGGTATTGAAGCTGTTACCCCGACTTCAAGTACATATGCCAGAATATCACTGAGCAATGGCTCGGATATGATGCTTTCAGGTACAGGAGTGACAGAAGATTATTTTAAAATGTCAAACTATACAGTAATAAAGGGAAGAAAATTTTTGCCAAACGAATACAGAAAAGATGGAAAATATATAATGATTGACAGTACAACGGCGGATCAATTATATCCTGGACAAAATCCTATAGGGAAAAAAATGATTTTAAACTTTAAAAAAAATAGTCAAACTGTAACAATTGTTGGAGTATTTAAAAATCCGTTTGCTAGTTTAGGTGGTGGTGGAGATGGAATGGCTGCTTTAGCACTTTTTCCCAATAATTACTTGAATTATCTGGAAGGAAATGAACAAGAGAAATTTATGGCATTACAGGCAAAGGCAAGAGATGCCAACGAAATGAACAGAGTAATGGAAGTGGTAAAAAATTTATTGAAAACAAGGGGAAGTGAACCTAATATTTACAATGTATATTCAACAAGTCAAGGGCTGGATCAATTTAATAACATTCTTAATATGCTTTCACTTTTCATAAGCGGAGTTGCTGCTATTTCACTATTTGTCGGTGGAATAGGGGTTATGAATATAATGCTTGTAAGTGTTACTGAAAGAATAAGAGAAGTTGGACTTAGAAAGGCCATTGGAGCAAAAACAGGGCATATTCTTATCCAGTTCCTTATAGAAGCAGTTATTTTAACATTTTTTGGAGGTATAATTGGAGTTGTAATTGGATATTCATTAGCACTTCTGGTTGGTATATTTATACAGACATCACCAATATTAAGTCCAGTTATAGTATTTGTTTGTATATTTGTGTCTACAATGATAGGATTAGTTTTTGGTGTTTATCCAGCGAAGAAAGCTGCGGCATTGGAGCCGATGGAGGCACTAAGAACAGATTAGAATTGACAATTTGATAAAAATAAAAATTGATTATCTTAAAAATATTAAATTAAGATAATCTTTTTTTATAGATTTTGAAAAAAATATGCTATAATAAGGAATAAATTTTAGATATATTTGAATTATAATATTGATAAAAGTATAAAAGGAGATGATAAAAAGTGTCAAAGAACAAGTATCTTGATATGGATATAATAAATTTGCCAACGCCAGCATTCATAGTAGATGAAAGGCTGTTAAAAAGAAATCTTGAAATATTAAAAAGTGTAATTGACAGAACTGGATGTAAAATATTGCTTGCTCAAAAGGGGTTTTCGATGTTTTATTTTTATCCATTAATTAGCGAGTATTTGAATGGAACGACTGCAAGTTCACTGTTTGAGGCAAGGCTTGGATACGAGGAAATGGAATTAAAAAATCCTGACAAAAAATTGGAAACTCATATTTTTAACCCATCTTATAGGGAAGATGAGTTTGATGAAATAATGGAAATTACAAATCATATTGTTTTCAATTCCTTCAATCAATGGAAAAAATTTAAAAATAAAGTAAAGGAATTTGAAGAAAAAAATGGTAAAAAAATTAGCTGTGGACTCCGATTAAATCCAGAATTTTCAGAAGTTGAGACGGAAATTTATAATCCAGCGGGAAGATTTTCGAGATTCGGAGTAACACTTGAAAATTTTAAGGAAGATGAACTTGAAGGTTTGGACGGATTTCATTTTCACGCACTTTGTGAGCAAAATTCAGATGCACTTGAAAATGTGCTAAAAGTTTTTGAAGAAAAATTTGGAAAATATTTACATAATATGAAATGGCTTAATTTTGGAGGGGGACATCACATTACAAGAGAAGATTATGATATTGAAAAACTTGTAAAATGCATAAATCATATAAAAGAAAAATATGATGTGGAAGTGTATTTGGAGCCAGGAGAAGCAGTTGCCTTGAATACAGGATTTTTAGTTTCGGAAGTTTTAGATATTACAAAAAATGAGATGGATATTTTATTAATGGATACTTCGGCTTCGTGCCATATGCCTGATATAATCGAAATGCCATACCGTCCATTTATTTTCAGCTCAGGAATGCCAAATGAGAAGAAATACACTTACAGATTGGGAGGCCCTACCTGCCTTGCTGGAGATGTAATTGGAGATTACTCTTTTGATGATCCTGTAAAAGTGGGAGATAAGCTGATTTTTACTGATATGGCACATTACAGCATGGTTAAGACGAATACTTTCAACGGGATAAATTTACCTGTGATTGCGGTTTATACTGAAAAAGGTGGAGTTGAGGTTATTAGAAAGTTTGGATATGAGGATTTTAGAAATAGATTGTCATAATTTGAAATAAAAAATTTCCCCTAAATATTTGATATTATTTAGGGGGGATTTATAAAATTTTATTTTTCCTGCACTTTCACTAATTTTACACTGTTATTTCTATCCAGAGGTATTAAATAATCAGTATTTTGTTCATTTTCTTCAAAAAATAATTTTATTTTTGGAGAAATACTTTCCAAAATATCAGTTTTGTTATCACTTTTCTTATAACCTTTTTTATTACAGTTTTCTTTCATTTTTACACCATCCTTTTTATTTTTCATATTTTTCAATTTCTAAAACTTCAAGAGTTTCATCATAAATCTCATCAAATAAATTTAAAGTTTTTTTTAAAAAATTTACATTGTTTATATTTAAAAATACTTCTTTATAGTCAGCTTTTATTCTGTATTTAGAACAATTTTCCAATCTATTTATTAGAGAAAGAACTTTATGTTGGTTTTTAACTGACATTTTAGGTGCTATTTCTTGTTGTAAACTTTGATTAAACAACCTGATTGTATATTGATGTGAATCCTTTCTATCTTCAATATTATTAATTTTATTCAAAATTCTCATTAATTGTACTATTCTAATATAAATAGAATAATAATATCTTCCTGCTGCTGAATTATAATGTGGAATATCCTGCATCATCAGTATTTTTCCAGCTTTTTTAAATTCTTTGGATTTTTTTCCAAAGCAATTCTATTATCTTGAGTTTCATAATTCCCTCTACACATATATTCCCCTTTAATTAATATTTTTACCTATTCAATTATACCTCAAAAATCAAAAAAAAATAAAGATTTTCATAAAAATTCTAACGTATTTTATTTATTTAATCTTTATTAATGTTACAAAAAAAGATAGCTATTTCTAACTATCTTTACTAAATATCTATTTAAACAATTCACTCATTTTCCCAACCTACATTTAGTTCATAAATTCCATTTTCTCCGCCACTTTCCTTATCTTTTAACACAGAAAAAACGGTGTGCATATCCTTATCTCCACGCCCAGACACGTTTACAATGATAGTTTCCCTCTTATCTTTTGAAAGAGTAGAACATAATTTTTCAAGATAGGCTAGTGCATGAGAACTTTCAATTGCTGGGATAATTCCTTCTTTTCTTGTAACAAGTATTAGTGCTTTCATTGCTTCATCATCTGTAATTGGTGCATAAGTTGCTCTTTTTGTATCAAATAAGTGTGAATGTTCAGGGCCTACTCCTGGATAGTCCAGTCCAGCGGAAATTGAGTAAACAGGACTGATTTGCCCATATTTATTTTGCAGAACATAAGTTTTCATTCCGTGAATAATCCCTGGTTTTCCAAGTGTCAATGTGGCAGCGTGCATATCCGTATCAATCCCATAACCTCCAGCTTCCACTCCATAAAGTTTTGTAGAATTATCTTCCAAAAATGCACTAAAAATTCCAATCGCATTACTTCCGCCACCAACACAGGCAATCACATGGTCAGCATGCTTTCCAAGTTTCTCCAGCTGCATTTTTGTTTCGTAACCGATAATTGACTGAAAATCACGTACGATAGTCGGATACGGATGAGGCCCTACAACAGAGCCAATTACATAAAACACGGTTTCTATTTCTGCAACCCAAGACTGAATAGCCGCAGTTGTCGCTTCTTTCAATGTCTTCAGCCCATCTTCAATCGAAATAACCCTCGCTCCCAAAAGTTCCATTCTAAATACATTTAATTTTTGTCGCTCAATATCAACAGCTCCCATATAAACATCACATTCCAAGCCTAACAGAGCAGCGGCAGTAGCAGTCGCAACCCCGTGTTGTCCAGCCCCAGTTTCAGCAATCACTTTTTTCTTTCCCATTTTTTTAGCAAGTAGAACCTGCCCAAGTGCATTGTTAATTTTGTGAGCTCCAGTATGATTCAAATCTTCCCTTTTCAAGTAAATATCATGATTATAGTGTTCGCTAAGGTTTTTTGCATAATAAAGAGGAGTCTCACGTCCGACGTAATTTTTTAATAAATTATTAAATTCTTCAAAAAATTCCTTGTCATTTTTTAATTTTTCATATTCCGCTTCCAGCTTCGATAGAGCAAGCATCGTAGTTTCAGGAACAAATTGCCCGCCAAATTGTCCAAAATATGCCTTTTCGTTAAAATGTTTATTTTTCATACTTTTTCCTCTCTTTTCTTTTTATTGTTTTTATTTTTTTGTTGAAATTTATAAAAAAATTCCCTTAAGTCATTTACCGACTAAGAGAATCGTATAAAATAAAAGCATTGATTTTATTTCACCAATGCTTTTCTCATAATATTTAATAATAGTAATTACAATAAATTTCAACATAGTTGGCAAAAAAATATTAAATTGTATTTAATTTTTTCCACCATGTCCAAGTTTGTCTAATCATTGCAATCACTCCTTAAAATTTTATTTTATTATTAATTTATAATTACTATATCACAAAAAAATTATTTTGTAAAATATATTTTATTAATTTAATCATAAATTTTATTAATCATTAATTTGTACTTGCTGCTCCATTTTCTTCTTGCAATTTTTTATCATCCCATAATTTAAAGAATGGATAGTAAATAGCTGCTGTTATAAAGAAATTTACTACCTGTATAGCTGCCCCAGTCCAGTGGCTCGTTGCAAGGAAACCAGATATGAAAGGTGGCGTTGTCCAAGGTAAAGCAACTCCAGTTACTTTTGCAACTAATCCTGAATACATTGCCAAATAAGTGACTATTACTGTAACTAATGGAGCCAGTATAAACGGAATTATTAAAATAGGGTTCATAACTATTGGAAGTCCAAATAAAATAGGTTCGTTAATATTGAAAAAAGCTGGCCCGATTGCTAATTTACCAATTTCTTTAAGCTGTTTACTCTTAGAAAAGAAAAGTAGCATAACAGCAAGAGAGAAAGTTGTTCCAGACCCACCCATATTATGGAAAATATCAAAAAACTGAGTTGTAACTATATTTGGAAGAGGTTGTCCTGCACTAAGCGCAATTCTGTTCTGATCCATTAATGTATCTAATATAGGTTTTGCAATACCTCCGGTTACTAGATTTGAACCATGTATTCCAGCAGACCATAATAAATTAGTTATAAAAGAAAGCCCTATCATTCCAAAGAAAGATCCTCCTAATGCTGTAAGTGGTTTAGTTAAAACCATTTCAACAACTTTATGTATATTTCCAAATGGTGAAACTTCAAATGAAATTCTTATTATCAGTGAAATCATAATAACAAAAAATCCTGGAATTAATGCTGCAAATGATTTTGCTACTGAAGGTGGTACAGAATCAGGCATTTTAATAACGATATTCTTTTTCACAATAAAGTTTACAATTTCTATTGCTAAAAGTGACATTATTATAGCTACAAATAATCCACCACTACCCATACTGATTAACGGAATTCCATTATTAAAAGGAGTTACTAGTAAAAATGCTAAAACTCCTAATATTGTACTGGAAATCTCATCTAATTTATAGTATTGAGCCAATTTATATGAAATACCGATACACGCAATAAATCCTAACAAGTTAAATGTTACATCAACAGGATAAGATAACCATCTTGCAATAATTTTTCCAGTCGCATTGTTTGCATAAAAATTAGATAGTGCCGGTATTGGCAGGTTTCCTAGAATTAGGAATACAGACCCTACTATAATGAATGGCAATGTAATAACCATTCCATCTTTAATTGCTGCCAAATGTCTTTGATTAGCCACTTTTCCAGCAACTGGCATTAATTTTTCTTCTAAAAATTGTGTAAATTTGTCCATAATATTTGCCATTTTAATTCCTCCTAAATTATATTTATTTCAAATTTTAATGTTCTTGTGTAAAAAATATATTATCTTTCATTTTGTTAACATTTTGTTTTTAGCAATAAATAGAGCGTTTAATATATATTAAAATGAATAGATAGTGTAATTAATATGTTAATGTTAAAAGTATTTATCAAATCAATTTATAAGATAAATAATTGTTAAATTAATAAAAATATAAATATGATATGAATAATTATGAAATTTTAAATTATATTTGAATTCTTTTCTGTATGTTCTAAAGAATTTAAATACAATTTATCTTAAAGCTAAATACTAATATTCATAATTGTTCAAATTTATATGTAAGTTACAAATATTAGTATTTAAACTTTAAACTTTAAATTAGAATACAATCAAAGAAATAAATTATATTAAAGTAAATTTAATGCCTGATCTAATACTTTGGCACCATTCATCATTCCATAATCAACCATATTAATTACATCTATACTAATGCTATTTTCTTCAGCGATTTTTTTAGCTTCTGGTAAAGCATATTTTACTTGTGGCCCCAATAAAACAACGTCAGCTTTAGCAAATTCCTCTTTTGCCTTGTCAAGTGGTTCAGCCCAGATTTGAACTTCTAGTCCTCTTTTTTCAGCTTCTGCTTTCATTTTGTTTACTAATAGGCTAGTAGACATTCCTGCTGCACAACATAATAAGATTTTTTTCATTTTCAATCATCCTTTCTTCTTTTTCTTAAATTTTTTATTGTTCTGTAATTTCATTGTTTTATCAAATCAATGAGTTTAACTTTCATATTTATAGTATACCATTAAATTTTAAGAAGTCAAATTTTATAAAAAAATCATCATTTTTCGTCTATAATTTATGTTAAATATAATTAAAATAAGGCTTTATAAAACTAAAAACAAAATAAACGATAAAAAATTTATTAGTTTTTTCGTTCGCTTTTTTACACAAATATTTCAAAAAAAATAAAATTTTTTTAAAAAATATACCTGTTTTTTAGAAATATTTAGTGAATTTTATGATACTTTTTGCATTTTGAAAATATTGAATATAAATTTTAAAATCATAAAAGTTTTTTTTCAAAATTTGTTCGTTTTTTAAAGTAAGAATTTCATTGAAATAACCATCATCGACTATTATTCTTAGTTCATTTTCCAAATGATTTTGCCTCATAAGATTTGCTACATCCAACTGAAGAAAAAAAGATGTAGAGTATTTTCTTTTAATATTGATAATTTCTAACTCTTCTCTAAAATTAGTTTTTGAAAATTGTGCCAAGTCAAGCAGTAAGACTTTTTTTAATTGTTTTTCTACGTTATTTTTAAATTGCTTTTTTGTAAAAAGAACATTTGTATAGACATAATCATAATTTCTTTTCAAAATATACTTTTTTATTAGTTCATAAGTAGTGTGAAAATCTTTCACATCATTTTTTATTAAATCCATAACACTATTTATATTTTGGACAAGTTCCCTGTTTTTTTCTTTAAAAGTTTTACTATTGTCAATTATTTTAAAACGAATTTTTTCCACTTTATTATTTATATGTTCTCCAACCTTAATTTTTTCATAAGTCACCTTAATATCTGAAAAAAGATTTATAGTTTCAACTACTTTTTTCAAAACTTGCTTTTCAAAATCAAAAAAACGCTCATATTTATCCCCAGTATCAAACATTTCCTTTAATCTTTCCAACGTAATTATAGTATCATTGTTATAATTTTTATCAGAAATCAGATATGTATAAAAGTTATAAGTAGCCTCATCCCCCATAAAAACTAAAAAATCAAATCTAAGCAATGAAAACAAAGTATTATCTTTTCTGGCACTTTGAATCTCTCGTGCAAATTGAAATTCAATTTTTGAGTAAACAATACCATAGGATACCAAAATTGGAAACCGTCCATAAAGCACAGTTTTATCATTACTAAAAATTGAAAACTCTAATTTTTTTGCCTGCAAATTATCCAAAAACTTTTTTAACTGTTCAAATTTACTAAATTTAAGTACATCCAATATTTCATCCAATTCAATATCTTGCAAAATTGGTGTTTTCTCAAATTTTTCCAGCAATTTATATTCTGTAAAAAGAAATTTCAAAAAATGTTTTTCCTTTTTGTTTAACGTTTTTGAAAATGAAATCTTTATTTTTTTATTTTCAAAAAAATGTTTATTAATTGGTTTGTAAATATCCATATATAATTTCCCCTCTTAATTTTAAATATTTAGTTTGATAGGCTTTAAGTAAAAATATTTTTATTAATTTTATATTTTTTTAAACTTCTTAGTAGATATTATACACGAAAAAATATAGATTTGTAAATCGTTTATTTTCAGGAAACATTGAAATTATGCTTAAATTAATAAAAAAACAATAAAAATAGACGAAAATTAGGTTAAATAAATGAAAAATTGACATAGTGGGAAACGTGTGTTATAACAAAATTAAGAAGAAATTTTAGTAAAAATATTTGATGACTAGAAAAAATAAAAATTAAAAATAATTTTAGGAGGAATTACTATGGCTGAAGAAGTATTGGATATTGAAATGATTGCGATGACATTGATTGGGCATGCGGGGGAAACTAAGAGTTTGGCTTATCAGGCTATGAATGCGGCGAAGGAAGGGAAGTTTGATGAGGCGGAAGAATTTATGAAGCAGTCTACTGAAGAAATGTTGAAGGCTCATGAATTGCAGACAGATCTGATTGTGAGAGAAGCTGGTGGAGAAAAAATTGATGTTGGTTTGATTATGGTGCATTCACAGGATCATTTGATGACAGCGATTTTATTTAAGGAACTTGCAAAAGAATTTATTGAAGTTTATAAGAGATTGGAACAGAAATAATTTTTAGAATTTAAATTTTGAAATATTTATGGCAGGACAATTGCATATAAAAAGTGATATTTTATGTGTGAATGTCCTGTATTCATAATAAAGCGATTTTGCTGATACAAAAATGATAAAAATTAAAAATGCAAAAATGTTGTAATTATTAAAGATTTTAAACTTTTACAAATGACTATTTTTTAGGAGGATGAAAATGGTAAATAAAGGATTTCCAGAAGGGTTTTTATGGGGTGGGGCGGTTGCTGCTCATCAGCTTGAAGGTGGATGGAATGAAGGCGGGAAAGGGCCAAGTACAGCAGATGTGATGACAGCTGGAGCTCATGGAGTGCCTAGAGAGATTACAGATGGCATAATTGCTGGAAAAAATTATCCAAATCATGAAGCGATTGACTTTTATCATAAATACAAGGAAGATGTGGCATTGTTTGCAGAAATGGGATTTAAGTGTTTTAGAACTTCTATTGGATGGAGCAGAATTTTTCCTAATGGGGATGATGAGAAGCCGAATGAAGCGGGACTGCAATTTTATGATAATTTGTTTGACGAATTATTAAAATATGGAATTGAGCCTGTAATTACATTGTCGCACTTTGAAATTCCATATAACCTTGTAAAAAATTATGGCGGGTTTAGAAGCAGAAAAGTTATTGATTTTTTTGAAAAATTTGCAATTACCGTTTTTGAAAGATATAAAAATAAAGTTAAATACTGGATGACATTTAACGAAATCAATAATCAGGCTTCAAATCTTGATGTTGACATATTTGCCTTTACTTGTTCGGGAGTTACTTACAAAGATGGTGAAAACCGTGAGGAAACAATGTATCAAGTCGTTCATAATGAATTTGTTGCAAGTGCGAGAGCCGTCAGAGCTGGTAAAAAAATAAATCCTGACTTTGAAATTGGCTGCATGGTTTCATTTGTACCTATTTATCCGTATTCATGTAATCCTGAAGATATGATGAAATCTGTAGAAGAAATGCACAAAAGATGGCACTTTCTTGATGTTCACGTAAGAGGAGAGTATCCTACCTACACTAAAAAAATGTGGGAAAGAAAAGGATTTAACATACATATTGAGCCGCAGGATTTGATTGACTTGAAGGAAGGAACTGTTGATTATATTGGGTTCAGTTATTATATGTCTTCAGTTGACAAAGCGGATAAATCAGATGTGGAAAGTGGAGATGAACTGGTTGGAAGCGTTAAAAATCCATATATAAAGGAATCAGACTGGGGATGGCCAATTGATCCTGTTGGACTTCGATACGCTCTTAACGTAATGCACGAAAGATACAACAAACCTTTATTTATTGTAGAAAATGGTTTTGGAGCAATTGATGTGAAGGATGAAAAAGGTGAAGTTCACGATGATTACAGAGTTGACTATTTGAGAAAACATATTGAGGAAATGCAAAAAGCTATTGAAATTGATGGTGTGGAACTTTGGGGATATACTCCTTGGGGATGTATTGACTTGGTTTCTTTTACAACTGGAGAGATGAAAAAGCGATACGGATTTATTTATGTGGATAAAAATAATGACGGGAGCGGAACGCTGGAAAGAAGTAAAAAAGACTCATTTTACTGGTATAAGAAAGTAATTGAAAGCAATGGAAAGGAATTGTAAAAAGGATAATTATTATGATGAAAATAGGAATTATTGGAAATGGCAAAAGTGCAAACAGATACCATCTGCCATTTTTACTGCAAAGAAAAGATAAAATAAAAGTGAAGACGATTGTTACGAATAACTTGGAAAATAGAACTTGGGAGCGAATAGACGAGATTAATTATACTGATAAAATTGAAGAATTGTATAATGATCCTGAAATTGATTTGGTTGTTATCTGCCTAAGACCTGATTTGCATTATAAATATGCCAAAGAGGTACTGGAACACGGTAAGAACTGCCTTGTGGAAAAGCCTTTTGTTGAAACATTGGAGCAGGCTGAGGAATTGTTTGAATTGGCTAAGAAAAAGGGGCTTATTGTGCAGCCATTTTTTAATTGTGATAGTGGGAAAAATATTCATGTAGGAGAAGATTTTTTAGCAAATTACAATGTTACAATTCTGGATATTGCAGAAGTTAGAATTGGAGATTACTGTATGATTGGGCCTAATACATTAATAACAACAGTGGGACATCCGATTTCTCCAAAAGGACGACGGGAAAGAAAAGCACAGGGAATGCCAGTAAATATAGGAAATGATGTTTGGATTGGTGGCAACTGCACAATTTTGCCTGGTGTTATGATAGGAAATAATGTTGTTATTGCGGTTGGGGCGGTTGTTACAAAAGATGTACCTGATAATAGTGTTGTGGGCGGAGTTCCTGCGAAAGTTATAAAACAAATTGAAAATGATTTGTAAAAAATGTTTTGTGAAATGGAAAAAATACGACTATTAAATAGGAGAATAAAATTATAATGATAATAAAAAAAATAAATGAAATTTTAGAAAAGCTATACTCTTTTCTATTAAAAAGAAATAATACAAAAAGAAATTTCATAACTATTATTTTTTGGTTTATTATTTTTAAAACTTTAGATAAAGCCATACAAGAATATAGTAAATATTTTGTTTTAAAAAAAATGGGCATTTTTTTATATATAAGTATATTTTATTTAATTTTAGTATTAAATCATATTTTGTTAAAAAAATTCAAACTTACAAATAAAGAGTTAATATTAGCAATAGTAGTAGTTTTTTTGCCATTAGTGATGATGTTATTAAAATAGTTTTTTTATAGAAAAGAGGGAGTTTTAATTTTTCCCTCTATTTTTATTTGTATTAATGTTTTTAAAGTTAAATATAGTAGTTATGACTATTTAATTTTATCAAAGCATATAAAAAAATTTACTATTAAAGAAAAGTTTGCAAATGGTATTAAAATTTGTTATCATAAATTTAGGAAAAAATAAAAATTCAAGGGAGAGATAGTGGTGGAAAATATTATTTCTATGAATGATATGAAAAAAGAGGAGATTCTTGATATTTTAAAGCTGGCAAGGAAGATTGAGGGTTGTTCGGAAGAGGAAAAATTGAAGTTTTTGCACGGGAAAATTATTTCGACTTTGTTTTTTGAGCCGAGCACACGTACTAGAATGTCGTTTGAATCGGCTGCAATGCGGCTTGGAGCAAATATTTTATCGTTACCGCCTTTAGAGCAGTCGTCTTTAAAAAAAGGGGAATCCTTTAGAGATACAATAAAAATGGTGGAAGCATATTCAGACGTGATAGTTGTAAGACACCCGTTTGACGGAGCAGCGAGGCTTGCTTCAGAAACATCACGAAAACCTGTAATTAATGCAGGAGATGGCTCTAATCAGCACCCTAGCCAGACTTTGCTAGATTTGTACACAATTCTAGAGGAAAAGGGTACGCTTGAGAATTTACAAATTGCATTTGTTGGAGATTTGAAATACGGAAGAACGGTTCATTCGCTAGTAAAGGCGCTTACGCATTTTAAACCAACAATTTATTTTGTAGCACCGCAAATTTTACAAATGCCTGGCTATTCATTGGAAGATTTGAGAAAAAAAGGGATAAAATATGAAGTTTTGGAAGATTTTAGGGATTGCCTTGATAAAATTGACGTTTTTTATATGACTCGGATTCAGAAGGAGAGATTTCCAGATATTGAAGATTATGAGAAAGTAAGGGGAATTTATGTTATAAATCGTGAAAATATCGAAGGGAAATGTAAAGATGACATGATAATTTTGCACCCTTTGCCAAGAGTTGATGAAATTGATACAGATTTAGATAATACAAAATATGCTTTGTACTTTAAGCAGGCTAAAAATGGGATTCCTATGAGGCAGGCGATGATGATGACTGTTTTGAAAAAGGATAAGGAATTTTTTCTATAAATTTATTTGTAAAATAAGAAATTATATTTGGAAAGGAAAAGATTATGTCTGAAGGAAGAGAATTACTTATACGGGCAATAAAAAATGGAATTGTAATAGATCACATCCCGTCAGAAAAAGTTTTTGCAATTGTGGAAATTTTAAAATTAAAGGAATATAGCGAAAGAATCACAGTCGCAACAAATATGCCAAGCAGTTCACTTGGAAGAAAAGGGATTATAAAAATTGAGGAAAAAATATTGGAAGAAAAGGAACTGAACAATATTTCACTACTCGCTCCAAATGTTACAATAAATATAATTGATAATTATGAAGTCGTAGAAAAGGCAAAATTGGAAAAATTGAATAAAGTTATCGGACTTATGAAATGTGATAATCCAAAATGCATTTCAAATCACGAAAATATTGAAACAAAATTTATTCGTATAAAAGAAAACACTGAAAATTTAAATGAGAATAATTTGGAAGAAAAAGAAAAATATAAATGTTTTTACTGTGAAAAAATAATTTTGGAAGATGAAATACAAATTCAATAATTTAATTTTAAATACACCGTAAAGTAGTGTTAATAAGTATTTTTAATAATACTATGTTTTTAGTCTAATTACAATAACTAGATTTGTTTAAAAAACAACATAAAAAATAAGAAAAAAATTATTAATCAAAGTAATTTAAAATAGTTGATTTGAAGAAAGTGAGGATATTTAATGCCTAAAATTATTATAGAATCAAAAATATCTTTAAACGGTAGGGAAGATAATTTCAAATTAAGAATAAATGATGAAGGAAATGTAGAAGTAAAATCTAATGGAAAAACAGAAATTGATGTAGATTATGGAGAACAAACACTCCAAATATATAATAATTTATTTGCAAAAACGCCTAAAAAAATTATAAATGTGGAATCAGATAATCAAAAATATAAAATTACACTTCATTATAAGGCATGGGGAATTGTAACTTTTTTAAATATTATAATGATATTGTCGATATTTGTTTTTGCAGCAATTCCATTTTTTACAGCATTTATGATAGTTATAACAAATTTTTTGATTTTAATTTTTATGGGAATATTTGAAATAAGGGAAATTAAAAGAAAGGATAATGAATAAATGAGTAAAATTGATGAGAGAGCAAAAGAGAGAATATTTGTTGCATTGGATTACGATAATATGGAAGGTGCAAAGAAGCTAGTTGAAGAGTTGGGAGATAATATTTCGATGTACAAAGTTGGGCTGGAAAGTTATCTTAATACAGATGGGAAACTGGTGGATTATCTTCACGAAAATGGGAAAAAGGTGTTTTTGGATTTGAAGTTTCACGATATTACAAATACTGTGAAAATGGCTTGTGCAAATGCTATTAAAAAAAATGTATTTATGTTTAATATTCATTGCTCAAATGGAAGTAAAACTATGAGGGAAGTTGCTGATTTGGTGAAAGAAAGTAAATCAGAAAGCCTTCTAATCGGAGTAACAGTTTTGACAAACTTAGGAGAAAATGATATTTTTGAAATGTTTAAAAGTGAGCTAAAGCTGGAGGAAATTGTCTTAAATCTTGCAACACTTGCCAGAAATAACGGAATGCATGGAATTGTATGTTCGCCACAGGAGGCAAAGGATGTGAAAGAGAAATTAGGGCAGGATTTTGTGACAGTCTGTCCTGGAGTACGTCCTAAATTTACGTTAAATGCTGATGGGAAAAGTAATGATGATCAGACACGAATTATGACACCATCGGATGCGATAAAACAGGGAGTGGATTTTCTTGTAGTTGGACGGCCAATAACTAAGGCTGCAAATCCTGTGGAAAGTGCGACATTGATTTTAGAAGAGATTTCAGAAGCATTGTAAAATTTGAAAATTTTTTGAATGTAAAATAAAAATAATAAAAAAATATAAATTCTGAAACAAAAATAATGAAATTCAAAGAAAACTGTATTAAAATAAGGAGTATTAAATTTAAAAAATAAAAATAGAAGGAGAAATTTATGAAAAAAAGAGTATTACTGTTAATATTGGGAATTTTAGGAGCATATCAACTGGGATACAGTGAAAATGCCGATACAAAAAATACAGATACAAAGGTTGAAACAACTCAAGATGCAGAAATGAAACAAGAACAGATAAATTCAGATGAAACAGAAAAAGTAGAAGCAGAAACAGAATCAAATCAAACAGCAGAAACAGAATCAAATCAAACAGCAGAAACAGAAGAAAAACCTCAGACAACGATAGCACCAGCTCAAAAAGAAGCATCAAAAGCTAAAAAACTTACACCGGCACAGGAAAAAAGATTAGAAGCTAAAGCTAAAAGAAATAAGGAAAAAAATATGTCACTAGATGAAAAATTGGATTTGCAAATTTTGAAAATGGAAAGACTGTTAAAAAGTCTGGAAGGTAGATAAAAATTAAATTAATTGATGAATTTGGGAGTGAAAATGACAAAAAATAAAATTATCATTCTAAAAAATGGAACGGATGTTCTTGGAAATAAAATTGAAATTTTGATAAATGGAGAAATTATTGAAAAAATTTCTGAAAATATTGATGAAAGCAAATTTGAAAATAATGAAAATGTGAGAATTATTGATGTTGAAGAGAAATTGGTAATGCCAGGAGTTATTGATGTGCATACACATATGAGAGAGCCTGGGATTACATACAAAGAAGATTTTGCAACAGGTTCACGTGCATGTGTCAAAGCTGGCGTTACGACTTTTTATGATATGCCAAATACAATTCCTACGACTACAACATTGAAAAATTTGCTGGAAAAGAAAAAATTGGCAGGTGAAAAGTCGATTGTGAATTTTGGATTTCATTTTGGCGGAAGTAAAAATGACAATGTTGAGGAAATAAAAAAGGTTTTGAGAAATGGTGAAGCAAATACAGTCAAAATTTTTATGAATGTAACAACTGGAGAAATGCTTATTGAAGATGATGAAGTATTGAAAAAAGTATTTGGAAATTCTAAGTTGGTGCTAGTTCACGCTGAAAATGAGATGATTGACAAGGCGATAGAATTAAATAAAAATTATGGAAAAGGGCTTTACGTTTGTCATATTCCATCAGAAGAAGAATTAAAAAAAGTTATAAATGCCAAGAAAAATAATGAATTGAATACAAAAGAACATCCAGTTTATGCCGAAGTTACTCCTCATCATTTATTTTTAAATACTGAAATTCGTGAAAGTACAGAGCGAAATAAAATGCTTCTGAGAATGAAGCCTGAATTAAGGGAAAAATCTGATAATGAATTTTTGTGGGAGGCAATAAATCGTGGGGAAGTTGACACAATTGGAACGGATCATGCACCGCATCTGATAAGTGAAAAACTGGAAAAAATTACGTTTGGAATGCCGGGAGTGGAAACTTCACTTGCACTTATGATAAATGCCTTTAATGAAGGGAAAATATCACTTGAAGCAATACAGAAGTTGATGTGTGAAAACCCTGCAAAAATAATGAAAATTGAAAAAAGAGGAAAGTTGCAGGAAGGATTTTTTGCCGATATAATTGTTGTTGATACACAAAAAGAATGGATTGTCGGTGTAGATGACACAATTGAGTCAAAATGTGGCTGGACTCCTTATGAAAATTGGAAATTAAAGGGGAAAAACACAATGACAATTGTAAATGGAAAAATTGTTTATGAAAATGGAAAAATTAATGATAGTCATAATGGAAAAGAAGTTAATTTTTTGAAGTAATTTGTTTACCCCTATTTAAATAGTTATTAAATAATTAGAAATAAAGTAAAAAGATCAAAATTTGAAAGGTGAAAGGAAATAAAAAAATGGCGAATTTAACATTGGAAGAAAAAGTGGCAAAGGCATTGTTTGATGTAAAGGCGGTAAAAATTAATGTGGGAGAGCCGTTTACATTTGCTTCTGGGATAAAAAGCCCCATTTACTGTGATAACCGTTACGTTTTAGGTTTTTCAGATGAGAGGGATACAATTGTTGAAGCATTTATTGAAAGAATTGACAAGGATGTGGACGTGATTGTGGGAGTGGCAACTGCAGGAATCCCTTGGGCTGCATTTATTGCGGACAGAATGAAAAAACCACTTGCATATGTGAGAAACAAGCCAAAAGATCATGGTGCAGGAAAACAGATTGAAGGAGCTGAAGTTAAAGGGGAAAAAGTAGTTGTAATTGAAGATTTGATTACAACAGGGAAAAGCAGCCTTATTGCAGTCGATGTGCTTCAAAAGGAAGAAGTGAGGGAGCTGGAAGTGAAATCAATCTTTTCTTACGGATTTGACAGTGCAAGGGAAAATTATGCAAAATACAATTGTAAATTCAGTTCACTTTCAAATTTTGATGTTTTAATAAAGTTATTGGCTCAGACAGATTATTTGACACAGGATGAAGCAAGAATTGCTTTAGAATGGAGCAAGAACCCTGAAAAATGGGGAAAATAATAAATTTAAGATTATATAAACTTGAATTTTAATTAAGATAATCATAATTTTTAAGTTTAGTTTTAAATAGATTTGATTATACAATTTATTAAGATTTTAAAAAATAAAAAAGAAAGAAGGGATAAATATGAAAAAAATATTATCAATTATTGTAGGATTAGTTTTAATGCTAACGGTGGTAAGTTGTCAAAATGGGAAAAAAATTGCTGAAAATGACGTAAAAGAATCAATGGAAGCGCTTCAAAAAGGAGATTTTTCTAAATTAAACTATGATAAGGAATCAGTTGAAGCGTTACAAATATTTAGTGGAGCATATAAGAAAATAACTTATAAAATTAATAAAACAACAGAAGAAAGTAAAGATAAAGTTCTTGTAAATGTTACTATGAAATACCCTGATTTATCAGAAGCAGGAAAAACATTCAAGGAAAAAGTATTAAACCAGGCACAGCAGCTACAAGGAAAATCAAATGATGAAGTGGATAAACAAAGTATGCAATTCTTAAAGGAAGCAATAAATGAAAAATTAAATGATTCTAATTTAAAATATTTGGAAGAAACATTTGATATGGTATATGTAAAACAAAATGGAAATTGGGAATTAGAAAGTGATAATCCACAATTTAACAAAGTAATGTCATTTAATTATCAAATGTAATAAAATATTATTTGAAATTTTTAATGAATTATTACAGTAAAAAAAATTCTGTTAAATTTTCTTGATTTTTTAAATTTATTATGGTATAATATTTACTGTAAAATATGAAAGTTATTTTTTAGGAGGGATATATTATGGATAATAATAAATTTAATGAAGAATCAAAAGAGCAATTGGAAAAAGAAATACAGGAATTAAAACGTCAAAAGGAAATTAGAGATTTACAAAGACAAAAGGAAGAGCTGGAAAGAACTATGTTTGGTAGCGTAGGAGGAAGTACAGCCGAGAAACAGGAAAAAGTTAAAGAAAAAATTGAGGAAGATTCAAAAGAGGAAGTAAACTTTTTTTCAAATAGGAAAACTACAATCTTAGCAGGTGTAGTAGCATTGTTTATTGTTGCAATAGGTTCAGGAATTTTCTATCTAAATGCACAAAACAAAAGAAAAAAAGATAACTTAAAAAAATTATCAGTGCCGGCAATAGTGCAAAGTCAAAATATGGCGAGCATAACTACACCGCAACCACAACCACAATCGCAGACAGTGACAAATGGTGGAAGTGGAAAGGAAGCAGCTGAGAGTATATTGAAAGAAACAGTTGATATTTTGCAAAAAGGTGAATATTCATCAACGGTAACAGATAAAAATGCACTTGAGTCAATGAATTTATTTAAAGAGGCATACAAAAAAATAAGCTATAAAGTAAATAATACAACTGAAACACAAGATAAAGTTGTTTTAAATGTAACTATGAGATACCCTGATTTATCAGGAGTTTCGACGCTTCTTAATCAAAAAGTAACTGATAATGTACAACAGTTGCAAGGTAAATCGGAAACAGCTATACAAGAGCAAACTATGAAATGGATGAAAGAATTAATTAATCAAAAAATAAACGATCCTAGTGTAAAGTATTTGGAAGAAACATTTGACATAACATATAAAAATGTAAATGGTAATTGGACAGCACCTGATGAAATGGATCCGAAATTTAATAAAGTAATGACATTTAATATGGGTATGTAAAAAACTGTATTGGATGTTACGGTGTAAAAATTACTGTTATTAAGAGTATTATTAATTTTTAGGAGGGCATTATGGATGATAACCAATTCGGTGAAAATGCAAAAGAGCAGTTAGAAAGAGAAATAGAAGAATTAAAACGTCAAAAGGAAATCAGGGATTTACAAAGACAGAAGGAAGAGCTTGAAAGAACAGTGTTTGGTAGTTTGGGTGGACAAGCTGGAAAACAGGAAGAAGTGTCTGGACAGGCGGAAGAAGAGCCTGTGGAAGAAGAAATAATTGAGGAAAAATATATTTCAAATAAAATGACAACGATTTTGGCGGCAGTAGTTGCGGTGGCAATAGTCATTATCGGTTCTGGAATTTTTTACTTGAGAAGCCAAAATAAGAAAAAAAGGGAAAATTTGAAAAAGGAAATGGCAGCTGTGTCACAAACTCAAAATATCCCTGCTGTAACCCCTCAAAGCACTCAGACAACAGAGCAAAAGCCTTCTGAAAGTGCTAATAAATTACCAAAAGCTGAGCCAAAAAAGGATGCAAATGAGGAAGTTCAAAAATCAGGCGGAAAATTAATTGTGCAAAGTCCAGTAACAGTAAAAAAAGGAAGTTATTGTGTAAATCCAAATCCTGCTGAATCAGCATTTGATACCGATACAGTTGTAGATTCATATGCGGAACATGGATATATGGCTGATGTTTCGTTTCAAGACTGCATAGTTAATAGTGGAGGTTCTGTGAAACATACGGGGCCTGTAACAATAACAGTTAATTTAGCAGAAGAAAAAAATTATGATGCAGTAATGAATAGAAGTAAATGGTATCTGGAAAATGGACAGATTAGAAGAATAAATGGACGGGACAGTGCCTTTTTATACTTTAATGGATGGCTAATGTATAAACAAAGTAATTAATTATTTGATACAGGGGTAGTAAATTTATTACCCTTGTTTTATTTTTTATAAATTTTAACTAGAAAAAGTAAAAAAGTTTAGGATAGTAATTGACTTTTTTATTAAAATAATCTATAATTTGATAGGACTTTTGTGTAGATAAATCATAATTGTAAATACTTGAATATTATAACTGGTTATAAAGTTCAGTAAAGGAGTAAAAATTGAAAAAGATACAATTTATAATAATTCCTATAATATTATCCTTCGGATTAATCATATCTTCGGCATTGATTTCAAATGCGATGAATAGAGCCAATAAGGATGAAAATAGAATTACAGTGAAGGGAGTTGCTGAGCGTAGGATTAAAGCGGACAAGGCACTTATAAATATAGTTATTTCCCAAAAATCTACTAATCTTGATGAATTAAAAAAAGAAGTATCAGAAAGGGAAAAACTGGTAATTGACTTAATTAAAAATCTGAAAATTGATGTAAATGAATACAGCGTTGGAAATTTACGTATTCAGCCAAACTATTCGGAAAATTCATCAAATGCGAAACAGCCGTCCACAGCTTCCACAACAACTGCACCAATTGTAAAAATTTTGGATTATGACGGAATAGAAACTATTTCGATTGTTACAAAAAATATTGATAAGGCAGAAGAATTTTATGAAAAATTATCGGAACTAAAGTTAAAAAATAATAATATAGAAATAAATATGCCTGAATATTTTATAACAAATATTGAAAAATATAAAAGAGATTTGATTGTTGATGCTTCAAGAAATGCCGAAATAAGAGCAATTGAAATGTTAAAAGTAAATAACAATGAAATTGGTGGACTAAAAAATATGAGTCAAGGGCAATTTGAAATACTGGAAGATACAGAAGATGTGAGAAAAATCAATGAAGATGGAAGCAATCAAATTTATAAAAAATTGAGATTGGTTGTTACGACAACTTATTTGATAAAATATTAAAAATATTTTTAATAGTTAATAATTAAAAAAATTTGAATATATATTTTAAAATTTAAATTGCAAATTATTGATTTTAAAATTGTTTAAATATATTAAAAAAAATTATAAATAAAAAGTAAAATTTAGGAGGAAAAAATTAATGAAACCAGCAGCAGAATTAAGACAAGGAAGTACATATAGAAAGGACAATATCCCATATTTAATATTAAAAGCTGAAAGACACCAGTCAACATCAGGAAAAAGACAAAGAGCAGCCGAAGTAAAATTTAAAACAAAAGAGCTAATTTCAGGGAAAATACAGGAAATCACAGTTTTGGCAACTGAACTTATGGACGATATTATTCTTGACAGAAATCAAATGCAATTTTTATATGAAATTGATGGTGAATACAATTTTATGGATCAGGAAACTTTTGAGCAAATTACCTTGTCATCTGAAGATTTAGGAGATGCGGTAAATTTCTTGGAAGAAGAAATGATTATTCAGGTATTGATGTATGAAGGAACTCCAGTTGGGGTAGAATTGCCAAATACAGTAATTAGAGAAGTAACTTACACAGAACCAGGATTAAAAGGAGATACAATCGGACGTGCAACAAAACCGGCAACTGTATCGACAGGTTATGAATTGCAAGTACCTTTATTCGTAGCAATTGGAGATAAAATCAAAATTGACACAAGAACTGGTGAATATATTGAAAGAGCAAATTAATAATGACTCAGATTCAGGATTATAATAATAAAAAATACAGCTATCGAAAAAACGGTAGCTTTTTTTGAAAAAACAAGATAAAATTAAATATATATTAAAATTAGAAAGAGGTAAAAATTGTGAATAAAGATAAAATAAAAAGAATTGATAAAATGGAAAAAATTATGGATAAATCAGCAGATATTTTTAGAGAATTAAACGTAGCGTTGGACAAACTGGAAGAAAATTTGTCAGATTATAAAAAGCTGGATGAATATTATAGCAGTGAAAACTGGTTTTTGGATGTAGAAGACTTTAATAATGGGGTGTTGCCAGAAGACTTGAAATGTGGAGTTTTAAGTGAAGATGGAGCTTATAATTTGTTTGGGGAAAATCATGAGTTGGCAATTAGGATGGTAGAGATTGCAGCGAAGATGTTGAGAAGATAGTTAAAATATAGAATAAAAATAAAAGTAAATAGATATTGAAATGTTTAGAAAGGAAAAATGTGAATGGAAAAAATTGTATTTAAGACAGATTTTAAAATTTTGAAAAGAAAACTCATAAAAGTATTTATCTTTATAGTGATTTTATGTTTATGGATGTTTGTTCCAAATATTCAAAATTTCCCAGTAAATGAAAGTTCGATTCACTTAAAAATTATTATTTTTCCAATTTTAAGTGCAATATTTATATTGCTTTTTGAAGTTCTAAAGAGAAAGGCTCAAATAATAGAAAGTAATATTTTTGCGATGGCGGCAATGTTTAATTATAGTGTTTTTTTTAACAAAATTCAGATAATTATTTTTATATTTAGTTATTTAGTTTTATACATTTCTTATTATTCTATGATAAAAATAGTTGTTGAGGATAAAAATGTAAAATTTTATGAATTTGGGATAAGGAAAGCTAATTTGAACTTTATGGAAAAGGAAGTCGTTTTGGAGGAAGTGTCATATGAAAGATTTGCAGGGAGGCATCCTAGAAGAACTGTTATAGTTGAAGTTTTAAGAGCTTTTAAAAAAGTAAAATATTTTGGAAGGCGAATGGTTTTACAGGAAAGTACGGATTGGTTGAGTTTTGAGGACAAGGAAAAATTGAGGGAAATACTTAGTGAGAGTATTGTTTTGGAATTTAAATTTTAGATTGTGGAAGATAGGGAAAATGAACACAGAAGTTTATGAAAAGTCGTTTTTTGAAAAGAAAATTGTAATAAAAAATGAAATAATTTATTATTTTGAAGATGATGATTTGAAAGAAGCTATTTATGTTGAAAAATTTGATAAAAGAGTTATTGAAACAGAGTATGTAAATAAAGAAGGACTTAGTCTTTTTTTGGAAATTATCACACCAGAACCAAATTATAAAATTAGAGATAAAAATAAGTATAAAGAGTTAATAAAATATAAAAAATTGAAATTTTTAGATGGAAAAGAAATAGATGTAAGTGAACTGGATGATTATGAGTTCAAAAAGCTGGGAGATTGTATCGAAAGTTTGAAAACAAAAAGGTTGATTTTAGATGAGCAGAAGTTTCATATGAAAGATGAATTGATAAATGAGTGGATTTGGAATTATGATTCAAGAAAAATAAGTAGAGAAAAGCTTCAAGAGAAATACGATGAGCAGATAAAAGACAATGAGGCACGAGAAAAATTTTTATCAAATTATGAGAAAAAAGTTTTTAAAATTAGAAAAGCTGAACTTTTAGACGATTTTAAAAAGAATTCTGGATTTGTAAATTTTTTAAACCTATCGTTTACAGAAGTATTTTATTATGTTTTAACATTGGGAATTCTTGCATATGTAAAATTTTTAAATCCAGTTATGGTAGTAATAATTCTTTTTATAATAATTGTAAAATTTCTTATTAAGAAAAATAATTTGAGAAAAAAATTGGAAGCACTGATTTACAGCATAACTTTTTATCAGGATAAAATAGTTATAGATACTGGAGATTACATTAACAGAATAAAAGTTGAGGAAATTATAAGTATGGCAGTGGATAAAGCGAGCAAATATAATTTGGAGTTTAGAATATCTAAGAAAAGAGAGGAGATACGCTGTAATTTTGGCATAACTTTTACAAAAATGGTAGATTATGAATTGATTAAGAGCGAGCAGAAGAAATTTTTCGAAATTTTGGAGGAAATACCGAAATGGTGTGTTATGAATAATATTGAATTTAAAATAGAAAATTAAAAGATCAAGGGGTTGATTGAGATGAAAAATAGAACAGTAAAAGGGGTAATTTTTGTATTTTTAATTTTTGGAATATTTTCTTGTTTTAAAAAGGGGCAGATAAATGAGGAAATTGATATAAATAAGGATGAAAATACGATTTTGGTGGCATCGTTTAATGCATTACGGCTTGGAGAGAAACAAAAAGATTATTGGATATTTGCACAGATTTTGGCAAAGTTTGATTTAATTGGGCTGGAAGAGGTTATGAATGAGAAGGGAGTTAAAAAAACGAAAGCATACTTAGAAAAATTGACTAAGGAGAAATGGGATTATATTATTTCGGAAAATTCTGTAGGAAGTGAGAATTATCGTGAATATTTTGCATTTATTTATAGGAAAAGCAAATTTTCTGAGGCAAGAGGGCTTGGATTTTATAAGGAAAAGGATGAGAATGAGTTTATGAGAGAGCCGTATGGTGCATATTTTAAAGCTGGAAACTTTGATTTTGTGTATGTGATTGCACATTCGGTTTTTGGTGATAAAGAAAAGCAGAGGCTACTGGAGGCGGCAAATTATGTCAATGTTTATGAATATTTTTCTAAATTGACAGATGAGGATGATATAATTATCACTGGGGATTTTAATACACCTGCTGATAATATGGCTTTTAAAAATATGGCTGATAAATATAACGTCAAGTATGTTTTAAATCCTGAAGAAAATTTGACTACACTTTCGGATAGTAAACTTGTAAGTTCTTATGATAATTTTTTCATAAATTTTGAAAAAACAAAAGAATTTACTGGAAATTTTGGAGTTTATAACTTTATAAAAAATAATAACTATGCTATAATAAAGAAATATGTGTCAGATCATTTGTTGATATTCTCAGAATATTCAACATTGGAGGATTTAGATTAAATAGATTTATTAAAGTTAAAAATTTATTTTATTAAGGAAAAAATATTATTAAGTAAACTGAAACTGTTGAGAAAATCTAAAAAAATATCAATGAAAAAGAAAGGAAATAAATGAAAGAAAAAGCATTAAATAGAAAATTGGTTTATAAAAAGGTTATTAATATTGGATTGCCTGTGGCAATTGAGAATATGATTTATGCACTTATGAACTTTGTGGATATGTTTATGGTGGGGAAAGAGATTGTGGCACTTGGACTGGGGACAGTTGCTGTTGCAGGATTGGGGTTTGCTAATCAGATATTTATGATTTTTATGACATCGCTTTTTGGGATGAATAGTGGTGGTGGAATTTTGGCGGCACAATATTTTGGAAATAAGGATTACAAGAATTTGAAGAGATGTCTTGGGATAACTGTTATCGTTGGTTTTTTATTTTCATTGCTGTTCCTTTTTGCTGGGTTATTTGTACCAAAACTTGTAATTTCAGTATTTACAAATGACAAAAAAGTTATAGAAATAGGAGCTTCATATTTGCGAATAGTAGCTTGGACTTATCCACTTGTGGGAGTGGGATTTGCATTTAATATACAGCTTCGTGCAATTGGAAAAACAAAGTATTCGTTTTATTCAAGCGTTGTTGGACTTTTGATAAATGTGACTATAAATTATGTGCTGATTTTTGGACATTTTGGATTTCCTGCGATGGGAGTACGTGGTGCTGCGGTTGCAACAGTTATTGCAAGAATTATAAGCACTTTTTATATCATTTATATAATTTACAAGTTAAAATTGCCAATTGCAGGTAAAATAAATGAGTTATTTGATTTGTCAATGGAATTTTTTGTAAAGGTTATGAAAATATCGCTTCCTGTATTTATTCACGAAATATTATGGGTACTTGGAGCAAGCATGTATGTGATGATTTTTGGTAGAATGGGGACAAACTTTGCAGCTGCAGTTCAGGTTGTAAAATCAATTAGCAGTCTTGTATTAACATTGTTATTTGGACTTTCAAGTGCAACTTCGGCTATAATTGGTAATGAGATTGGTGCTGGAAGAGAAGAAAATGCTTATGACTATTCGATAATTTTATTAAAGGTGGCTGTTGTTTCAGGAATTATTATTGGAGCAATTGTGTTTATTTTCAGTCCATTTATCCTACAACATGTAAATGAAAAAAGTTATCCATTAGCAAGGGAGATTGTGAAGGCAGAAGTATTTGTAATTTTCGTAAAGGCAATAAGTTTGCAGCTGTTAGTTGGAATTTTACGTTCGGGAGGGGATACGCTCTGGACGATGTTTGTGGATTTGATTCCGCTTTGGTTTATTGCGATTCCAATAACATATTTTTCTGGACTATATTTAGGATTTCCAGTTGTATTTGTATATTTACTTTCATGTAGCGATGAAATTATAAAAATATTTCCATGTATATGGAGATTAAAGAGCAAGAAGTGGATAAATAATCTAGTTAGTTAGAAATTTGAATAAAAATGAAGTATTTAAAAGGGAAAGTAATAAAAAATAAAAGAGGGTGGTTAAATTGGGGAAAAAAAGAAAACAGAAAATTTTCTGAAATGGAAGTGAATGATGTGAAAGTATTAAAAACAAGTTCGGACAGTTTTAAAAACAGGATAGAGGACGATGCTTTATTTATAGACAAAACTTTATTGATTCACGAAATAATAAGAAAAAAAGAGGAAGCTCAAATATTCACTCGTCCGAGAAGATTTGGAAAAACAACGAATTTATCAATGTTGGAATGCTTTTTTGACATAACAAAAAAAGACGAAAATAGAAAATTATTTAATGGATTAAAAATTGAAAATACAGAAAGTATGGAGTATTTTAGAAACTTATAAATTTGGGGATGTTGAACGGATTGATTTGATTGGGATAGCGTTTTATAAGAAGAAATTTAAGATGGTGAAGGAAAAAGTTCGATAATTGTAATTTTATGGAGGAAGTAAATGATGAATTGGATTAATGGAATTGCATATATGTTATCAACAATATGTATTATATCATTACTTTTTAAGTATAAGGATAAGTTCTACTTATCACAATATCTTATAAAATATTTTAAAGATAATAATAAAGTTAGAATAATTAGAAATAAAAAAACATCAAATATGGTAATTACATTGAAATTAGTATTATTGCTAATATTAGTATTACATATGAAGCTACCACAATTTATAGTAATTTTTCCGTTATTATTTCCTGTTCCAAATAAATTAATATTAGAGATAATCAAAGTTTTATTTAATAAAATTATAGAATTTATTGATATTCTTTGGATAGTTTTAATAACATTATTTGGAATGAACCTTTTTAATTGGTTTCAAAAATTTAGCCTTATATTGCCAATAATTTTCATTCAATTTTTGTTTGTAATTTATATTTTATTTTTTTTGAAAATCGGATTATTAATTTTTACAAAATGCAAAGGCTCTTACCTTTTTTACTTAATTAGTTTTGTATTATCATTTATAATAGTTTTTAATGTAATTTGGTATCATGCAACTAAAGAAAATAAAAATGCAATTAGAGTTACAAAAGGAAAATTAAAAGATTTAGAAGGAAAAAGTATAAAATTGTTTTTTAAGGATGGAAAAAAGAAGTTTAATATAATGAGTAAAAATAAAGAATTTTATATTGAAAATGATTCATTATTTAGAAATTCTATTATAGAAAAAATTTTATTTAACAAAGAAAATAATGTATCTTTGTTTATGCCTTCATCCTTTCCTTTACCTATTTTTGAAATTTCTAATAAAATAGAAACAAAAAATGGAAAGATAGAAAAAGGAGAGTTTGTACTTATTAATAATGAAAATTTAAAAATTTTAGATGCAAATGAAAAAACAATAAATGACAAAATAAGTATAGAAGCTAAAATAATAATAATAGAAAATAATATGGCTGATAAAAATAATATGAAAAATTATATATTTTTAGGAAATAATTTAGGATGGCAATTAAATCAGAGTGAGGAAATAAAAATTGAAGAAGATAAATTTAGTTATAATTTATTAAATTTAATTTTATTTTTATTTGGAATAATATATTTTTGGCTAAAGTTATATGGTAAAAAAAGTAAAGAATACTATGATTATATAACATTATTAGAAATAAAAAAAGGAACTAAAGTTCTTTTAGACAGAAATAAATATGATAAATTTTTAACATTATCAGCGATTGGAATTACAATACAAAATATTTGGAAAATAGCAACAACAACAAATATTGGAGAAATGGTTAAACAAATCAAATTTTGGACATTAGCATTAACATTAGCATTAGAATCGATACCTTTGATAATATTTAGTATTGTGTTATTTTGTATAACAACTTCTAAAGAAATTTCTGAATGTGTAAAAGAATTAGAAAATAAGAAACCAAAAAGAAAAAGGAAAAACTGGCAAACAAATTTATGCAAAAAGAAAGGAGAATGAGATTTTTTCAAGAATTATAAAAATCTCTTAGGGAAAAATGAACTTAGTAAGAAGAAAAAAGTATTTATTAATTGGTATTTTAACAGCCTTTACAATTTCATGTTCCACAATAAAAACTCCTCCGCTTGGAGTAAATTATGAAGGTCCATTGAGGGATAGTGATAATGTTGAGTTTCATTATGATTTGACTTATCTGGACAAGGATGGGAATATTCGGTATGACAGGAAGATTTGGGAGGCGACTTATAAGGTTGTGGATGAGGCTAAGGATTATCTGATTGTGGAGATGTTTTTGTTTAATGACATTTATAATAAGGATAAGGAGCATTTTCCAGAGTTTGCTAAGGAATATACGAGAAGGCTTATTAAAAAGAAGATGGAAAATCCTGATTTGAAGGTATATGTGCTTTCAGATGAGAATAATAATTTGTATGGGGCTTTTGAGCATCCATTTATTACGGATATGAAAAATGCTGGGATTGATGTTATAATGGTGGATATTTTTAAGTTAAAAGATACGTTTCCTTGGTACTCGCCAATTTGGAGAACATTGATTGCACCTCATGGGAATCCGCAGGGGAAGGGATGGATTGGGAACTTTTATGGGCCTATGTGGCCTAAACTGACTTTGAGAAATTTGTTGAGGGCGCTGAATGTGAAGGCGGATCATAGGAAAATATTTTTGAATGAGGAAAATGTTGTAGTTTCGAGTGCAAATATTCACGATCCAAGTTATTATCATGAGAATGTGGCAATATCAGCTAATGGAGAAATTACGAAGGATATTTTGCATGGATTGCAGCTTGTGGCTGAATTTTCAGATGGGAAGATTGATGTAACCAGAAAGCAGGAGAATAGAATAAATAGCAGTCAAATTGGGAATTTAACAGAAGATAGGACAAGCCTAATAAATAGTTTTTCTGAAAGTGAGACTGAAAAGCAAGTTAAAAAAATTGAGAAAAAGAAGGAAGAATTTGTAGAAGAGGAAACAAGAAGGTTTGCACAAACTGGAGAACTTCCTGAAAAAAGTCAAAATTCTGAAAATGAAAATCAGAAAAATGGAGATATGATTACCAGATTTGATGATGAAAATAATAAATATCAGCTGCAGTTTGTGACAGAGGCAAAAATTGGGGAGCATCTGGATAAGGATATTGACAGTGCGAGAGCTGGGGATGAGATACTTATGGGAATGTATTTTCTGGCTGACAAGGGTGTCATTGAAAGGCTGATAAAGGCTGCAAACCGTGGTGTAAAAGTTCGGATTATTTTTGATAGAAGTAGAGATGCTTTTGGAATGAGTACGAATGGACTCCCTAACAAACCTGTTTCTAAGAAATTGAAGAAAAAAACTAAAAATAAAATAGAAGTAAAATGGTATTTTACGAATAATGAGCAATATCACACAAAGATAACACTAATCAAAAAAACAGACGGCAATGTTATAATACACACAGGTTCAGCTAATTTAATCAAAAAAAATATACGTGGTTACATAATGGATGCTAATTTTAGGATTTTGACAAATAAAAATTCTAAGTTGACAAAGGATATTTATACATATTTTGATAGATTGTGGGAAAATAAGGATGGCTTGTTTACAATAAATTTTGATGATGAGCCAACTACGAAAGCAAGTACAGATTTTATGTATAAAATATTGGATGCAACACAGTTAGGATCATTTTAAATGTAAAAATTGGGCAGAAGATTTTATTGAATTATAAAATGAAAAGAATTTGAAAGAGAGGAATGAGCAGTAAATGAAAAGAAAAATAATGTTTGCAATAGTAATTTTGGCTATTGGAATGATGTCAGTTTCTTGCTTTAAAAAGAAAAAGGATAACAAGAAAAACAATCAACAGACACAACAGCAACAAAATAAGGACATCAATACTGATATTTTTAATCTTGGAGGACAGGCACAAGGAAATCCTAACATACAAAACTTGACTCCTGAGGAGCAGCAAAATTTAATTGACAATCAAATTGATCCAGCAAAAGTTTCAGAAGCGTTGACAAAAGCTCAAAATGGAGATAAAGAATCAATTATGTCACTTGCACAGCTTTATTACAACTTAAAAAATATGGATAAAGTGAAACAGATTTTGCAATATGGTGTAGATAAAAATTATCCTGAAGCAATTTATAACTTGGCTGTAATTTTTAAAGAAGAAGGAAATATGGCGGAAGCAAATAAATTGATTGCAAGACTTCCAAAAGGTGCTACAACGACTGCTGGTAGACAGCAAATGCGTCAAATAAAAATGCGTCCTGGTGCAGAAGCATACAATAGAGGTGTTGACTTAATAAAGGCAAAGAGATACAAAGAGGCTAAAGCAGAATTTGAAAAAGCATATAATGCTGGAATAAAGGAAGCTGATATACGTGTGGCACTTTTAAATAAAGAGCTTAAAAATGAATCAGAAGCAATGAAATGGTTCCAAAAGGCTGCAAATCGTGGTGTAAAGGAAGCAAATTATGAAATTGGAGCAATTTTGTATGATGGAGGAAAACAGACTGAATCACGTCCATATCTTCTGAAAGCATATAATGCTGGAAATAAAGGACTTGCAATGCCGATTGCGATGTCATATCATCAACAGAATAATATGACAGAGGCTTTAAAATGGTATAAAATCGCTGCCAAGAATGGAGATAAGAATGCTGCTGCTGCTATAGAAAGAATTCAAAATGGTGGAGTAGTTGAAGAAAAGAAAAATGATAAGCACGTAAAAACTTTCTTAGGAAACGGAAATTCTTCTCAAAGTTTGACGGAAAGTACGCTTAATGATGTGAAAAGTAAAAGCAAAGCGGAAGAAGCCTCAAAAGTTGAGATTAAAGCTGAGAAACCAAGTGCAGCCAAACAGCAACAACCTGCACAGACAGTAAAACCTGCTGAAAAATCTTCGGATGTGAATATTGATGAAATTATGAAGAAAAAAGCAGCAGAATACAATAAATAAAAAAATATGAAAAATAAAAATTTTTGAATATTGACATTTTTTAAAAAATGGGATATACTAGTTTTAGAATAAAGTTATTTGAAAATCAAACTTAAAATTATGATACAATTTAATAAAACTTATCAAGAGAGATATTAGGGAACGGCCCGTTTGAGTATCCAGCAACCTGTAATTACAAGGTGCTAAGTCCGGCATACAAATGCAAAGATAAGAATTTTAATTCTCTTCCTTGCAAGGAAGAGTTTTTTTTAGGATAATAATATTTTTTATAACAAAATATTGTGTAAATTTTAAGGTTGATAATTATAATTTGTTTTACAATAAAAAAAATAGAAATTAGAAATTAGGAGGAAATGAAATGGCTAAAAAAATTTACTTTACATCGGAATTTGTATCACCAGGGCATCCAGACAAAATTTGCGATCAGATTTCAGATTCAATATTGGACGCCTGTCTTGCAGATGATGAAAGTTCGAGAGTGGCTTGTGAAACATTTGCAACTACTGGGCTTGTAGTTGTTGGGGGAGAGATTACAACTAAGACTTATGTGGATGTGCAGAAGATTGTTAGAGATAAAATTTATGAAATCGGATATCGTCCAGGAATGGGATTTGACTCTGACTGCGGTGTGTTAAATACTATTCATTCTCAATCGCCTGATATTTCGATGGGGGTAGATACAGGTGGAGCTGGAGATCAGGGAATTATGTTCGGAGGAGCAGTTAATGAAACTGAAGAATTAATGCCTTTGGCACTTGTATTATCACGTGGAATTATTCAGAAATTAACTGAAATCACAAGAAATGGAACACTTGTTTGGGCAAGGCCTGATGCAAAATCTCAGGTTACACTGGCTTATGATGAAAATGGAAAGTTGTTAAATGTTGATACAGTTGTTTTATCTGTACAGCATAATGAAGATGTTACAAATGCACAAATTGAGAAGGATTTAAAAGAACTTGTTATAAAACCTGTGTTGGAAAAATATAACTTGAATATTGAAAATGTAAGAAAATTTCATATTAATCCAACTGGAAGATTTGTGATTGGAGGGCCTCACGGAGATTCTGGACTTACTGGAAGAAAAATTATAATTGATACTTATGGTGGATATTTTAGACATGGTGGAGGAGCATTTTCTGGAAAAGATCCATCCAAAGTTGACAGATCGGCGGCTTATGCGGCAAGATGGATTGCTAAAAATATTGTTGCAGCAGGCTTTGCTACAAAATGTGAAGTTCAACTATCTTATGCGATAGGTGTTGTTGAACCAGTGTCAATTCGTGTAGAAACATTTGGAACTGGGACAGTTGAAGAAACAAGAATTGAAGAGGCTGTTGCAAAATTATTTGACTTAACACCGAATGGAATCCAAAAATCATTAAACTTGAGAAAACCATCATTTAGATATCAAGATTTAGCGGCATTTGGACATATTGGAAGAACTGATATTGATTTACCTTGGGAAAAGCTGGATAAAGTTGAAGGATTGAAGGAAGAATTAGGGAAATAGTATAAAAACAGGGAGCGAATAAGTCACTCCCTTTAAATTTTTATTTATTAGAATATTTTTCAAAAGCCTTTTCAAATCCAATTGTGTACATATCAAAAAAGAAATTTATATTTTTTTCAGGAATATCGCCTAATGCTTTCATAACATTTTTTGCAAAATGAAAGGGACTGTCACCTCTTGCAGTTACCATCTTTCCATCAATTACTGATTCTGCTTTCACAAAATTTTCAGAATTTGTATAATTTTCATTATCCTTTATTTCCGCAAAATTGTTTACAGTATGTTTGTAATCATTTAGAAGTCCATTAGTTGCAAGGAAATAAGCGGCATCACAAATTGCACCTACAACTTTATTTGGATTATTCTTAAATTTTTTAACAAGTTCAATAATCGTGTAGTTTGTTTTAAAGCTCTGATTTCTCCAAGTTTTTCCTCCAATTAAAATCAGTCCATCAGTATTGTCTTCCATAATTTCTTCTAATGTCATATCAGGCAACATTTTTAAATTTCCCATTGATGTTTTAATATCCTTGTTAGTTGAAGCATAACTAATCGAATAATTTTGAGTTATATTTTTGTCATTCAATGCTGAAGACAGAAATGCAGCTTCCCAATCTGCAAATTCATCTAAAATTAAAAAAACTATATTTTTCATTATCATTTTGTCCTTTCTTAGTTGCAATAAATTTTCGACTTTAAAACTAAATAAAATTATTTCGTTTTTAATAGTTTAATTTTCTAAAGTTTTAAAAGAATTGAAAATATTATAAATTATAATATAAAAAAAGTCAAATATTTAATTTTTTCCATTTTCTTATTTTTGTCCTGAAAGTTTTAAAAGGAGCGACTGTATTTATGTGTATCCATTTCCAGATAGGCCAGTTACTTGGTGTGGAAGAAGCCCATTGTCGTTGATTTTGCTCAAATAACTCCTTTTCTGTATAAATTTCAATTAAATTAGTTATTTTTTTTACGGTTATATTAAATTCTGCAATTAACTTTTTTATTGAATAATTTTCATACTTTTTATAAAATGATTGATAAAGTCCACCTAAATTATTCCATTTGTAATTTTCTGAAGGAGTAATAACTATTTCATTATTTTTATTTTTTTCTTCCCATAAAAGTATTAAATTCATCCATCCCAGCTGGTAAGCAATCATTTGAACAGGACTTTTGTCAACTTCATCTACAAAAGTATCTTTATTTTTATCAGTAATTTCTGAAAATTCATTAATAAATAATACAGCTCTTTTATTTATTTCATCTGTCAATTCTTTTTTACTTGAATATTCCTGCATAATTTTCTCCCTATTCTTTAACAGGCTGTCTTATCACTGTCTTAATCTTATTCACATCTGCCTTTCTTGGATCGCTCAAATAAATTTCATGGTGATATCTTTTCCCTGTTAAATCAATGCTGTATCCACATTTTTGTGCAAATTCATTCATTTTCTGAATAGTTTCAGGTTCATCATTGTAGCTTCCTATATGCATGCATTGTACACAAAGCCCTTCATTATAGCTGAAAAATTCAACTTTTGAAAAATCCTTTTTCTTTTTTTCAGTAGCACACTTTATAGCCCATTCCACATCTTCCTTTTTAATAAAATCAGGTACTCTAATTAAAGAAATCCAGTTAAATAATTTCTTGTTTAGCAGATAATTTTCATTCTTTACATTTTCCTGCCACCAGAGTCCTTCTAGTGGCGGAACAACATATTCAAAAAATCCTTCAATTTTATATTGTGTCTTGTAACTCATTTTAAGGGTATAGGCAACTCCATATAACATTTCAACAGCTTTTTGATATTCCCCTTCTTTCTCATTGGGATTTCCTTTTCCACGTACTGCTATAAAATTCATTTTAGGGATTTCTATAATTTCAGGATTCTCTGATGGTTTATAAAATCTTTTAAATTCCTTTTTAAAATCAAATGCCATAACTACCATCTCCTAATGATTATTTTATGCTGATATAAATGTGAATTTCTGCATTTTCATAATCATTACCTGCTATATATTCTTCAAAATCATAGGTATAATTTCTCATGTCAGATTTTTCCTTCCCAAATTCTTCCCAAAATTTATTCCAAAATTCTCCAACAGCCTTTTCAGGATTTCCCATAATTATAAATTTTGCATATTTTCCCTCTGGAATTTGTATTTTTATCATATCTTCAGGAATTTCACCAATTGTACTTTTTATTTCACAGCCTGTAAGACAATCGTACTCAAATCCATTTTCGTTATTGTAGTTATAGTAAACACCTATAGCATTGTCATTTATTCTGTTTTCTATATTTTTAGCACCTTTTTCAGAATACAGTTTTTTCCATAAATCTGAAATTTTTTCATACATTGTTTCATCATCTTTCACTCTTGTTTTAAATCCAGCAAGAGTTTTTTCTTTAATTTCTACTATTTCATATTTCATAATTATCATCTCCTAATTATTATTTTATACTGATATAAATGTGAATTTCCATGTTTTCATAGCTTTCACCTGATATTTCATAGTTATCTTTAGTTATATATTCTTCAAAATCGTATGTATACCTTCTATTATCTGAAAAATCCTTACTCAATTCTTTCCAAAATTTATTCCAAAACTCTCCAACAGCCTTTTCAGGATTTCCAGTAATTACAAATTTTGCATATTTTCCCTCAGGGATTTGTATTTTTATCATATTTTCAGGGATTTTATCTATTGTATCCTTTACTTCACAACCTGTAAGACAGTCATACGCAAATCCATTTTCATTACTGTAGTTATAATAAACTCCCATAAGATTACCGTTTTTTCTATCTTTTACATTTTTCACACCTTTTTCAGAATATAAATCTTTCCATAAATTCCAGATTGTATCATGTGCTGTTTTCTCTTCCTTTATTCTTGCCTTTAATCCAACAAGAGTTTTTTCTTTAATTTCTACTATTTCATATTTCATAATTATACCACCTTTGTTAAGTTATTTTTATTATTTTAAAAGTTTCTCCTCTCTAATACTAAACCCTATTTAAATGGGAAATAGTATAAAATTTCTATAATTATTATAATATAAAAAATATGACATCAGTGTGTCATATTTAAAATATTTATTTTTACAAATAATTTTTCTTCATTTTTTCAATTTTTTTAAATAAAATTTTCTTTATTCTCTCAGGTTCCTTTACCCTCAAATATTCTCCAAATGAAAGTAAATAACCATAAATCCATTCGTTTTCAGGATTTTCCATTGTAACTTCAAAATTACCATCTTCCATTTTATTTATATTTTCTTCCGAAAATTCATCATAGACACGGTATGCCTGTGATTTGTCTATTTCAACTGTGACTTTTACACTTTTTACTGTGCTTTTGTTGTTATTTATTTCAAAGTCTTTGATTGTTTTTTCAAAATATTCGTTTGTTAAAGTTAAATTTTTGATTCTTGTTATTTTAAATTGTCGAATGTCGATTTTTTCGTGGCAATAGGCAAATAAATACCACGCTTTTTCCTTGAACCATAAAGTCAGGGGATCTGCTGTTCTTTCAGAATGTTCGCCTTTTGTATTGAAATAGTCAAATTTTACAGTTTGTTTAGTTAATATTGCTTCTTTTAATTTTTCAAATAGGGTATTGTCATCATTGTTGTATCTTGAGAAGTCTATTTTTATCCAGTTATTTGCTTTTTGATTAAAAATGGAACTTAATTTTAAGAAAGTTTTATCGTTGTTGGGATAGTTTGTGGCATTCAGACTTTGGAGGGCATAAAGTATTTCGTTTTGTTCTTTTTGGGAAAGTAGGGATTTATTCATTATGTAGTTATCCATTAACTTTATTCCGCCGTGCTTTCCTCTTTGAAAATAAACTGGAATACCAGCAGAAGAGAGAATGTCAATATCTCTGTAAATTGTTCTGGCTGATACTTCAAAATGTGCAGCAAGCTCTTTTGCAGTAATAGTCCTTTTTTCAAGTAATAGATAAACAATTTCAAATAATCTGCTGATTTTCATATTGCTTTTGCTCCTTAAAAGTTTTAATATTCTCTTTTTATTTTATCAAAAGTCAGTATAAAATTAAATAAAAATTTTTCACTATATTTTTTGTATAAAGAAATAGGACAAAATAAATTCGCTAAGGTTATTTCCAATGGTAAGGACTTACAAATTGAGATAATGGTAATGATCTATTGTTTGCTAATAATGTAATTTCTTCAGGAGATACTTGGATAGAATCTCCTTGTTTGTGTGTTGGTACTTTTACAATTGCCTTTTTATAAGAAATTTTTATTATTTTAGAGCCATTTTCTGAATCTTCTTCCCATTTCATAAAATCATTTATATCTCCGAGATTAACTTCTGGATAAACATATTTAATTAAAGCACCTGCAATATCTTCTACTGAATGACATCTAAAGTTGTTTACAACCATTGTTTCAAATTTTACTCTTTTCACTTCCTTGATATAGTTAGAATCACACGAAAAAATAAAAAGCAATCCAAATAATAATAGTAATAATCTTAATTTTCTCATAATGGCTACCTCCATTTTATATTTATTCATAGCAAACCTGCTCTTCTGCTTCAAGGGAAAATTTGAAAAATTTAGTATAAAATTAAATAAAAATTTACTGTTCACCGTACATTTCTTCTATCTTTTCGTCATCAATTCCAAATAGATAAGTTAGCACAAATCCACCTGCATACGCTCCAAGCATTGCGATCATAAAGTAAATCCAAGTTCCTGGGACTACAATAAGCAGCCCAAATAATCCTGAAACACCTTGAGAAATTGTCCCAAGATGGAATAGAACTGCAAGAATCCCGCCAATCCCAGAGCCTAGACAGGCTGTAACAAATGGCTTTCCTAATGGCAAAGTTACAGCATACATTAATGGCTCGCCAATTCCAAGTATTCCAACTGGAATGGAATCTCTTGCCATATTTTTAAGCCTTTGGTTCTTAGTTTTTATATAAATTGCAATTCCTGCACCAACTTGTCCTCCTCCTGCCATCATAAGAATTGGGAGTAAATAATTAATACCTTTTGTGGGACCTTCAGGATTGTTAAGCATTACATGGATAGGAGTTAATGCCTGGTGCAATCCTACGGAAACGAGAGGTAAAAATCCTGCAGCTAGCAGATAACCGCCTAATATTCCTAGTTTGTTGTATGTGAAATCAAGAATAGCGTATATAAATTCTGTTATAATGCTTCCTAAAGGCTGAATTACAAGCAGTGCAATAAATATCCCGATTATTAATGTTAAAAGGGGAGTAAAGAAAGTGTCGAGCATTGATGGGATTATTTTTCTTATCTGCTTTTCCAGAAATGCGGTAATCATTCCCATAAAAAGAGCTGCAAGTAATCCGCCCATTCCTGGTGTAAAGGGATGGTTAATAAAAGGCAGCATAATTGCGTTTTTTTCTTCAACTTTTAAAAGTAGCGGCAAAGCAGGATTTGCTATGAATATAGAGCCGATAATTCCACCGAGGACGGCTGTTCCGCCAAACTCTTTTGATGCATTCATTCCTACATAGATTGCAAGATAGCCAAACATTACAAATCCGATACTTCTTATAGCAGCAAACCACCATATTGTATTATAAGCATTTTTAGTTGCAACATTTATCACATTTGTAAGTCCCATTATTAATCCTGCTGCAATTATTCCAGGTAGTAAAGGCACAAATACATTTGCAATTTTTTGAAGAAATTGTTGAACAGGCCCATTATGTTTTTGTCTATTGACTTTCTTATTTTCATTTGCCACATCTTTTACATTACTATCTGAAAATCCTAGAGCAATACCACTAAGTTTTGAAAATTCATCTCCCACAGTGTTTACTTTTCCAGGCCCTAATACAATTTGTAAAGTTTCGGCATTCACTACATTTAGTATACCATCAACCTTTTTCAATTTCTCCAAATCCACTTCATTTCTAATTTTTACTCTCAGTCTTGTTATACAGACTGCATTTGAAACAATATTTTCCTTACCGCCTAAAATATCATAAATTTTCTGTGCTGTTTTTTTGGCATCCATAATGCTCATCTCCTTTGTAAGTTGAAGTTTCAAAATTTTTTAATTAAATAGTGAAAGATAAATCTATTAGATAGAGGCATTTTTATTTTTTTACAAAAGAAAATTTTTGCCAAGGTTTGATGTAATCAATTAAAAATATTTCTTCATCAGCTATTTTTCCAACAACATTTGACTTTCCAGTATTTTTCATCTCTGTCTTTGCAATTAAAAGTTCACCTGCATAATGCCCGTATTCACTGCTTTCAATAATTACATCTCCTTTTCTTATTATTTCAGGAGCATTAAAAATTTTGAAATTATGTCCTTTGTACTTGACACGGCTACTTGTGGAACGGATTAGATTTTCGGAAATATCACCTCTGTTAAAGTGAAATTCATCAAAAATTATTTTTTGCTCTATTTCAGGAACATCTTTTTCCAGCTCGATTGAAAAACTTACCATATCTTTACGCACTTTTTTAAATTTTTCTAATTCTTCATCAGTTGGATAGCAGTTTGAAATAATTATATCATCAATTGTTTCTAGTGCCACAAAATGCTTGAACTGAACTATTAGCGGCAAGTTACGGTGCATTTCCAAAGTTGGCAGCCCTTGTGTTACTGGCCAAGGCCCAAAAGTGTTTTTGGCTTGTGAAGTTATAAATGCCGCTGTTTGTAAGCCATGTTTTGTAAAGTTTTCTGTGCATTTTTTGAAAAATTCCAATCCAAGTCCTGTGTGAATATGAGGGTAAAAATTGTGGCATCCTATTAGATTGCTTTTATTTGGGCAGTAATCCATAATCGTGTCGATATAATGGGTATCGTTGCTCATATTTACCTCAATTTTTAAATTTTCCTTATTAAATGTCATAATGCTTTCCTGCAATCCAGTAAATCCAATATCAAGCCTGATTCCATCAGCTCCTATTTCCTTAAAGAAAGTTAAATCATCATAACTGATTTCCAAATCATCAAAAACTTTTGGATTTACATCCAGGATAATCTCAAAGCCTTTTTCCTTGGCATAATAATTTACTTTTTTAAATTTTTTTAAAATTATTTCCTTATTCTCCGTAGAAGAGAGCAGACAACTGAATATTCGGCTAAAGCCAGCTTCAAAAGATTTGTCAATATAATTTAGCAATTCTTCTTCAGTTGTCTTTTCAGGATAAATTGAAATTCCTAATCTTCTCATTTTGTACTATTTCCCTTCTTTTTTATTCTTGTGTTTCAGCGTGTTCTTCTGCCAACAATTTTTTCTCGTAGGCTGTAAAGAAAGGATAGTAAATTGCAACGGAAATTATAATTAGAAGTATGTTTAAAATCACAGCTCTGTAATCTCCATTTGTTGCTAAAAATGCTCCTATTGGTCCTGGAAGAGTCCAAGGCGGTGTTGAAGTTACACGGTTTACCAGTCCTGCTACCATTGCAAAATAGGCGATTGAGGCATTAACGATTGGAACAATTATAAAAGGTGGCAACAATGTAGGATTCAATACGATTGGAGCTCCAAAAATAATTGGTTCGTTTATGTTGAATATTGAAGGAAGGATTGCTGCTTTTCCTAGAGTCTTACCGTAAGTTGATTTTGATTTAAGCAGTAGTAATAATGCAAATCCTATTGTCGTTCCTGAACCGCCAATCCAGATAAACCATTGATATAAGGGTTCTGCCGCAATATGAGGAATATTTTGTCCATTTGCCAAAGCTGTGGCATTTTGTTCAAGAAGCATAAGCCATAATGGACGTACAACTGAGCCGACGATTGAATCACCGTGAATTCCAAAGCTCCAGAAAAACGTAATCATAAATACGATAAGTATTACAGAAAACCACGAATCACTAAATTTCAGAACGGGTTTTATAATTGAGCCAATTATGTCGTGTAAATCGATATTTAGCCAGTAAGTTAAGATTGTCAATGTGAAAATGATTATTGCTGCTGGAGTCAAGGCTTCAAATGAACGTGCAACTGATTCTGGCACAGCTTCAGGCATTTTTATTCTAAATCCAGTTGTTGTAGTCATTCTATATACTTCAACTGCAAATATTGCTGCTATTATTCCTACAAATAAGCCTGCAGAGCCTAATTTTGACATTTGCAGGGCGTATCCAATATCTTCCTGAATAATTTGAGAGCCTTTTGTACCTTCCTCAACGATAATTTGCACTGCTTTTCCGCCGATAGTCTGATTTATCACTTCTATCGGATTAATCATTTTAGGCATAATTGTAAGCAAAAATGCGCAGACTGAGAGGATTGCCCCTGTAATTCCGTCTAACTTATACGATTTTGCAAGACTGTAACCGATTCCCATAACTGCGTAAAGTCCCATTATGAACATTGTCATACGATAGGGGAGCAGCATTTGCACTGCGTGTTTTTTCGCTAAAATTGAAATTGCCCATTCTTTTGGAAAAGGCGGGAACGCTAAAATTAAAAATATTGATCCGACAATGATTAGTGGCAATGTGGAAACTATACCATCCCGTATCGCCCTTAAATGTCTTTGTTCTGATATTTTTGCCATTTTTATTGAAAGTTGTTCTAAAACTGCCATAATTCTACTTCCTTTCCTGTTGTAATATTATTTTTTTTTGAATTTTATACTATTGTCCATTTAAATAGCAGATCGGTTCTAAATCTTTTTAGCAAGGTGCAAATACCCCTGTTATCAAATGACTAAAACATAATTTCTGTTTCTTAAATGGGATTTAGTATTGGTATTTTAAAATTTGTTACTTTGATAACAGCTCTTGAATTTGTTTTAACAGTTTTGGACCTCCAAGCGGGCTGTATCCTTGCGGCGTAATCATTGCACACGGCACACCTGCATCTTTTGCCTGAGCGTTTAATGTGTCAAATCTGTGTCTTATTTGAGGAGCAACCATTGCCACGTCATATCCATTTTTTACTTCTTCTTCAAATTGCTGCGTACTTACAGCCTTCACTTCAATTTCCACACCTTTTGCATTTGCTTCTTTTTCGAGAGCCTTTACCGCTACTGCACTAGACATTCCTAGTGAACATACAAATAATACTTTCATAAAATCCTCCTAATTTTGTTTTTATTTTTCAATTTTTATAGTTTTTGTATCAATTCTATTCAAAATAGTGTTAGTTTTCCAATTATCTGTTTTATAAACCTATTGCTTTTCAAGTTTATCAATTCTTTTATACATTTTTATCATACCCTCAATTAACGTTTTTGCCTCAATTGCTGTCATTAAATGATCTTGTGAGTGAACGAATAAAACCGAAGGCGTGATACCTTTCCCATTTACTTCTGCCTGAATTATTTCCGTCTGAACATTGTGAGCTGACAACAGAGCCTCATCAGCCTCTTTCAATAGATTTTCTGCTTTTTCAAAATTCCCTTTTCCTGCCTCGCTTAATGCTTCGTAAGCCAGTCCTTTTGCCATTCCGGCACTATTTACAATTTCAAAGACGACTAATTCCATTTGTTCCTTGTCCATAATTTCTTATTTTCCTCCATTTTGATATTTTTCTCTGTTTTCATAATAGTCCTTAAACTGTGGCAAATATTTTTCGTGTGCATCCAGCAGCTCATTCAAAACTTTTCTTCCAATTGTAGTTCCAGGAACTAATGGATTTGTAGTGAAAGCCTGCAATGCGGTGTAATAATTTCCTGTAACAGCCGCTTCCACAGTCAGTTCTTCCATTGCCTTCATTAATTGAATATATCCTCTCTGTCCAGCATTTGGAAATTTACCAAATGTTATAGGTTTAGGTCCGTTTGCTGTAATGTATGAGGAAATTTCAACAGCTGAATTATACGGTAAGTCTGCAATAGCCCCTTTATTTCTAGTATTTACAGCCATTATTATGCCTTTATCGTTATAAATCGCACTAATCAATTCACAGGCTGCGTCAGAATAATAAGCTCCACCTCTCTGTTCAAGCTGTTTAGGTTTTTCCTTCAAATTTATATCCTTGTAAAGTTCAAAAAGTTCTGCTTCAACTCTTTTAACAATTTCCCCTCTTGTTCCCCTCTCCTTATATGACTTCAATCCTTCAGCCAACATTTCATCCTGTAAATAATAATATCTATGGTAATCACAAGGCAGCATTCCTAGATTTTTTATCTGATCATAATCGTAATTTATGCTGACAATATTTTTTACACCGAGATTTTCCTTATCCTGCCTTTTATCCCATAAATCCGCCGTAAGTTCATTTCCTTTCTTATCCCAAACTTTGTACCAGACAAAGTGATTTAGCCCTGCGAATTGGAATTTAAACTCGCTAATATCTTTTTCGTAAAGGCTTGCACAATCCATCTGAGTATGTACTGGGATATTGCAAAGCCCAACAACTTTTTCAAAATTTCCATAATTTAGTACAGCTTCTGTCACAATTCCCGCAGGATTTGTAAAGTTAATAAGCCAAGCATTTGGAGCAAGTTCCTTAATATCCTTCACAATATCAAGTATCACAGGAATTGTACGAAATGCCTTGAATATTCCCCCAGCCCCATTTGTTTCCTGTCCCAGAAGTCCGTTTTCAAATGGTATTCTTTCATCCTTAATTCTCGCATCAAGAAGTCCCACACGAAACTGAGTCGTTACAAAATCCGCATCCTTTATAGCTTTTCTTCTATCCAGCGTCAAATAAACCTTGCAGTCAATACCAGCCTTTTCCACCATTCTTTTAGCCAAATTTCCAACTATTTCTAATTTTTCTTTCCCTTCCTCAATATCAACCAGCCATATTTCCCTTACTGGCAATTCCTTTATCCTTTTAATAAATCCTTCTATCAGTTCAGGAGTATAGCTGGAGCCTCCACCAATCGTTACAATTTTAATTCCATCCCTTTTTTCCATTTTACTATCCTTTCTAAATTGCTAAATATTTTTTTCAGAATATTCATGTATCAATTTTGCTACATTATTGTCGTATTGTTTTAATTTTTCCGTTGCCATATCTCTATCAATATCCAAAAGTATCATAGCGATAGCAGTTTTTACATCATTTCCAGCTTTTTCCAAAACAGAACTTGCCTTTTCATAATCAGTCCCAGTAGTTTTCATTATTATTCTTTTCGCTCGCTCAACCAGTTTCTGATTGGAAGTTTTTACATCCACCATGTAGCCTGAAAATACTTTTCCCAGTTTTATCATAATTGTTGTGGAAATCATATTAAGTATCATTTTCTGTGCCGTTCCAGCCTTCATTCTGGTAGAGCCTGTAACAATTTCAGCTCCAACAGGGACTTCTATAGAATATTGACTAACCTTTGATAATTCAGAGTTTTTTGAGCAAGTTATACTTCCTGTAACTGCACCAATACTGTTTGCATATTCTATTGCCCCTAAAACATAGGGAGTTCTGCCAGAAGCGGCAAGTCCAATAACTACATCATTTTCAGTAAGATTAATATTTATCAAATCCTGTTTTCCAAGTTCTGGATTATCTTCAGCATTTTCCTTAGCCTTAAATATCGCTTCATTTCCACCAGCAATTATTCCTTGAACTTTTTCAAAGGAAACCCCATAAGTGGGAGGGCATTCTGAAGCGTCAAGAATTCCAAGTCTTCCTGATGTTCCTGCCCCAACATATATTATCCTTGTTTCTTTTTTATATCTTGACAAAATAGCATCTATCAGCCGTGAAATGCTCTCTAATTCTTTTTCTGCGCAAAACGCCACTTTCTTGTCTTCCTCATTTATCCTTCTCACAATCTCAAGGCTATCCTGCAATTCAATATCCTTGCTGTTTGGATTATTCTCTTCGGTAGACAATTTTTCCAGTTCAATCATTATTTATCACACCCTTTAAGTTTAGTCCAAAATTAGTTTTATATATCATAATTATAACTCGATTTTTATTAAATGGAAGTCCATTTTTAAATTTTTCTAAAAAATTTGTTTAAAAGAGAAGAAAAGTATTGATAAACTCTGCTTAAAGTTTATATTTGTATAATTCTGAAAAATTGTAGTACAAAAAAACAAGAGCATAATTGTTTTTTACACTCTTGCTTATTTATTGTTAAATCCATTTGTTAAAAAGTCAACTATATTTATGTGTTTTATACCATTTCTAGACATATCAAATTCATCCATTGAGATTACATATTTTGGATAATTATCTTTGATTTCTTCAAGTGGGGAAAATTCACGCTCTATTGTTTCCTGAGAAGCTAGCAGGTAGGCTACTTGGATATAGATTAAATCTCTATTTGGCTTTGTGCATACAAAATCTATTTCATAACTGTCAATTTTTCCTATTTTGACATTATATCCCTCTCTTAGGAGTTCCAAAAATACTATATTTTCAAAAATCTGATTAATATCCCGTTCATTACTTTCGGTAATGGCTTCTCTAATTCCATGATCTGCAATATAATATTTTTCACTTACATTTAACACTTTTTTTCCTTTTAAATCATTACGTGGAACTTGGTAAATCAAAAATGCCTCTTCACACGCCCTTATGTAATTTAATATAGTTTCGACTGATACTTTTCTGTTTTCACTTTTAAAAAATTTTGAAATGGAAGTGGCGGAAAAAGTATTGCCAACATTCATAATCAGATAATTTATAATTCTTTCAAGCAAGTCTGTATCTCTGATACTGTTTCTTTGAGTTATATCTTTTAAAATTATGGAAGCATATAAGTCTTTCAGATATTGCATACATACTTCAGTATCAAAATTCAAATTATGTAAAAAAGGCATTCCGCCAAGTCTTATGTAATTATGAAAAGCCTCCCTTATATTTGTATTTTTCTTTGTGTTGTTTAATGCTTCCAAAAATTCGTTAAAAGAAAAAGGATATATCACAAATTCAACATATCTGCCTGCCAAATAAGTTGAAAGTTCCCCAGACAAAAGTTTCGCATTTGATCCTGTAATATAAATATCAAATTGATAATTGTCATCTGATCTCAAGGAATTTATACATTTTTCCCATTCTTTAACTTCCTGAATTTCATCTAGAAAGATATAGCATTTTTTATTTATTTTTTTATATTTATCAATAATATATTCATGAAGAGTTTCAGTAGTAGTTAAATGTTTATTTTTCAGATTTTCAAAATTAATATTTATAAATTGTTCATGAGTAATCCCGTTATTTTTTAGTTCTTCCATGATTAATTTTAACATATACGATTTTCCACTTCTCCTAATTCCTGTCAAAACTTTCACTACATCTTTATCAATAAAAGGAATTATTTTTTTTATATAAATTTCTCTTTTTATCATATTTATCACCTCGAATAAATTATACCACAGATATAACTGATAAAAAAGTTATTTTTAAAATTTTATTCGATATAACTGACAAAATTCTAAAATTTATACTTTTTATTCGATGTAACTGATAAAAAACAGATAAATCATTTTTTATTTTGTTAAACTAAAAAATAAATACGGAAGAAGCCCCATACTCATACTTGAAAAAATAATCCAAAGTCCCGACACAGTTTCTACAATCTTTCCTGATAAATCCTTTTTCAAAAATTTTACCATAAAATATATCGAAATTATAAATATTATAAGCAATGTTAATCCACTGAATAAAAAATATTTTTCATAAGTATGGGCAAGCCCAAGGATGACAAAAAAATATTCAATAATAAAAAGTAGGCTTAAAATAATCACAGCCTTTTTTCTCCCCCAAAGTTTGCTATATGTCTGCACTCCATGTTCCTCTTCATCAGCTCTTCTCGTTTTTCTTCCTATTTCCAGTACGATTCCATTTAAATAATTTAATGCAAAAAGAGGAATTAATGCAAAATCAATATTATGTCTATACCGTTGTAATATAAAAACGTCAAAAATATTTTTTGGTACAATGTATTGTGTAGCTTCTACAATAACAAGAGTAATGAATACCATTATTACAACGTGGGAGAGAGCATAAATCAAAATTCTTTTTGTAAGCCATTTTTTTATAAAAAATTCCTTTGCCATTAAGAACATATAAATCCATACAAATATCATAAAATAGATAATTTCAGGATCTATAACGTGTGCAAGCATTATTTGTATTATAACAGTTGCAATTCCTATTTTTCTCAATGTTTTTAACGAAATTACACCTCTTTGGACAGGACGGTAAGCCCTATATTTTAAGTCTTCTTCATAATCCTTAAATTCATCTGTAATTCTTAATTGAAAGAAAAACATAAAAATTATGATAAATAGAGCGATTATTTTATATTGAAATATCCCTATTTTAATTCCGTTTGTAAAAAGATACATAATTTTTGAATTGTATAATAAACTTGTATAAATATATCCTGACAAAGTAAAAATTAATACGAAAAAAGAGTTTTTTCCTAATGGGAATCGCTCATTTAGATATATTTTGAAGTTTTTTATATTTTGGATTATTGATTTTTTTGAATTTATATTACTTTCGTTCATTTTTATTTTCTCCTCTTACAATATTATAATTACAACAATTTTACTGACAATAGAAGTCAATCATGGAAAGTAAATATCCTGTATTACTGTCTACCGGTGTTTTTTCAAGAAAATCTTTAATTTTATATCTTAATATTAATTTTTTTTCATTGTATTGTGCAAATTTTTCATTACGCATAGCTCTATCAAGAGAATGGCTGAATGGAGTTCCTGAAGATGCAATGCTTTCTATGACTCCTCCTAAAAAATCAAAAAACAGTCCTCTTGCTTTAGAACGCATATGAGTCTGATACTTTTCATCGAGATATGACAAGTCTGCCTCACTTTTTTCTGCTGAAAGATAAAATCTTTTCAAAGCTCTTCTGTCATATAATGAAAATAATTTTAATCCTTCCTGAATTAATTCTTTTGCTTCTGTTTTCATAAAATTTCCTTTCTGAATCTAAATTTTTAAAGTTTTTCAACTATCTCTTCCAGCCTTTTATAATCCGTCTTACTGTTATGTCTTTTGTCCATAGGAATTTCAGTTTCGATTATTTTAAATATTCCAAATTTTTCTTTTAGCCCTTTAATTTCATTATCCTCAGATAAATTTCCTTTAAATTCAGGATTTCTTTCGGCAAAAAGATATAATTTATTATTTTTGGAAGTAAGGACTGACTTTTTCAAGTTTTTGCAAAATGAAAAGGCAGTTTCTACAGTAAAAGGATAATAAATGTTTTCTTCAATCTGTATTCGCCCTTTAACCCTTCCAAGCAGTATAAGTTGCCCTTTTTTGTTAATATATCCCATATCTCCTGTTTTATGCCAGTTTTCATTGGGATTTTTCTCAACATTTAAGTAACCGTTAACTACATTTTCTCCTTTTACAAGTATTTCACCTTTTAATGTTGAAAAATCTTCAACATTGTTATCTTTTAGGATTTTATTTTTTTCAGCTGTTTCCTCTAATTTTTCTATTTTAAGTTCTATTTCATTAACAATTTTTCCAGCCAGAAGCCCTTCGCCATTTTTCATATTTTCAATATCTTCTTCTGTTATGTCTTCAAAATTTAATACTGATATGGGTTCAGCCTCTGACGCTCCATACAAAGCTATAATTTTAGCATTTGTAAAAACTTCTTTAATCTTTTTCATAAGGCTGTAAAAGACAGGTGCTCCACCTGTGTATACCTTTTGGACATTTTCAAGTATTATTTTTTCATCTTTACAAAATTTCACGATATTTTCAAATATGGCAGGAGGCAAGATAATGTTTTGTATATTATTTTCTGTTATTTGCTTAACAATATTCCTAAAATCTGACTCGACAGGTTTTCGCCAGTTCAAATCAGGAATAAAGGTAGTTGTTCCTGTTGCCATATGTGAAAGAAGAAATATCGGGAATGAAGAATAAACAGCTGTTTCTTTTTCAAATTTTAGATTTTTTTCAAGTACATTGTGCTGTCCAAGTAAAAATTCATGAGTTCTCATAATAATTTTTGGAAAGCCTGTACTCCCGCTTGTAAAACTGATAAGAGCAGGAGTATTTCCGTCAATTTTTTCATTTTGTATTATTTTCTGATTTTTATTTTTTTCATATATCGAAAGTTTTTCAGAATGTTCCATCATTTTAATATAATTAATTTTTTTACCAATTTTTCTGATTCCTTTCAAAAAGAATCCCTTTAAAAGTGTCTTTCCGCTTCCAATTATTCCGTCAGGGGAAATCATTTCACAGCATTTATTTATATGCTCAATACCAGCATACGGATCAATAAACACAGCTTGCAGTCCCATTTTAAATATTGCAGTCAGAATAAGATAAAATTCTATGCCAATGGGGACAAAAACAACGATTTTATTTCCTTTTTCAAATCCTTTTTGTATCAAATAGCTGCAAATTTCATCTGATTTTGTATCAATTTGAGTAAAAGTAATCTTATTTCCTGTCTTTAAATCAAATAATGCTGTATTGTCTGGATATTGTTTTCTCAAATCTTTAATTTTGTCAATTATTGTCATTCTACACCGCCTTTTATTTAAAGTTCCTTTATAAACAGGGCATACTTTCTTAATTCATTTCCTAGTAATAAGCCAATATTCTTGGATATGTTTTTTTCATGCATCAAGGCATAAATCACATTTTTATATCCTGAATGTTCCGCTTCCTTCACAAGTTCATCTATCAGAATATATCCCATCCCTTTTCCATTATATTTGGGAGAAATTGCAATCGTTTTAAGAATCATAGTTTCTATTTTCTCCTTGTATTGAAGTTCGGCATAATCAGGTATTCCAAATACATAGCCTATTAATTCGTCTTTTAAATAAAGCATTTTAAAGAATTTTTTTACAATTTTATCTTCATAACTCATATACATTTTCAAAAATATTTCTCTATCCAATTCAGAATATAGAAAATTATTTTTAAATGCCTCAATCGTCAAGTTGTAAACTTTATTCAGCACAACAAGTAAATCCTCATTTTCCGCAGATTTTACTGTTATATCCTTATAAAAGTCAAATTTTCTCAACTTTTCAATTTTTTTAGATAAATTTCCCCTTTGAACAGGATTCATATTTTCCATTATTGTTGAAATATAGTAGGTAAGTGGCTTAAAACCAATTTTTTCAAAGAGTTTCACATAATAGTCTTTATTAAAAGGTTCCAGCAAAAATGGAGGATGATTTCCCCTGTCCGTAACATACCGATATGTATTCCAAGTAGTCCCATTTAAAGGGCCTATTATTGTTTCTATACAATCTTTTTTAAGATTTTCAAAAATTTGATTAAATATTTCTGTTTCGTTTTTCTGATATTTTTCCAAAATATTTACATTGCCAATATACGATGTTGTCTTTCCATTGTAATTAGGGCGATTGTGCCATAAATTAAGACTTCCAGCTGTTTCTTCATTCTCATTATAAAAAACAATAATTTCAGATGGACGTTCTATTTGTATTTTTGGAATTTCATTTTGTGAAATGTTATTTTCCGTAACATATTTTTCTAAATAGTTTTTATTTATTTGATTATTTTCTGTTATTACATATCGCTTGATTTTCATTTTTAAATTTTCTCCTTTTTGATAATTTATAGTATTTATATTAAACCCTATTTAAGTGATGAATTTGTTGTATTTTATTATATAATCTGTTCGTAAGGAATTAAAACCTACTATTTCTAAAAATAAATTGATTTATTAAATATTCGATTTTAAATAGTAAGTTTTTATAACATTCCTAATCCTAGTAATAATATAGAACAGGCAAAAACTATTCCAGAAGTTATAAATACTTTTGTTTCTCCACTAAGTTCCTTTTCCTTTTCAATAATATAAAAAATCTTCATACTTGTTTCGTAAATAAATATTCCGCCAAATATAAAAATTATTATTCCAGCCAGCATTTTAAAATCCCAAATTCTTGATAAAGTAAAATAGTTTATCATAAAAAAAATCACTGCTTTTCCAATGCTTCCTATGAGAAAATTCATTCTAAATGTTTCCCGTTTTACATTTCCTGCATTGTCTCTTATCAAATTTATAATTCCAAAATGTAGTGAAAAAGCAAAAATATAAATGAGATACATTTTATTTTTATCTAAAATAATACTCATTGCAAGCCACATTGCTGTAGTAAATGCTATTGCCAAAAGTCCTTTAAGAGAATCTTTTACTTGCCCTTTTACCTTTGGAGTGAAATGATAATAGCCAAGATACATTATTAGTGGCGGAATAAGCCATTTTATCCCTCCAATTATCATTACGATGTAAAGAAAAAATAAACTTGCAGTTTGTGCAACCCTTGTAAGTGTAGTCTTTTTTCTATTCAAAATTATAATTATAAAAAGTATTATTATTACCCAAAATTTGTACATCAGTTCCTGTGCTGTCAAATACAAATTTAATCTCAAAAAGAGATACACAAAGAACGGTACAAAAAGATTATCCAGCCCATTCCACGAAATAACTTCAAGAATCATTGTAAGAATGCTTAAAAGCAGGGAAACAAGCACGATGTTTATGCTGCCAATATCACTAAAGAATAAAAAGAAATTTATACATATAAAATATGTTGTAAGAAAGAATGTTATTGAGCCTTCTATTGATTTCGTGCCAAATCCTGTATTAAACCTGTATTTGCTGTAAAATTCACCTATAAGAGCGGCAAAGGCATCGGAAAACATAAGGATTATAAGTGGAAGGGCATACATTACCTTGTCTTCGCTTGATACAATCCATAACCCAAGAATACTCACAATAAAATATATATCTCCAAAAGTTTTCCTGTTTTTTGTTTCCAGCACCTTTTTAAATCCCGTTATTTTATGTTTTACTATTCTAATGGAAATAAGCAGCATAAGAAAAATTGCTCCAAGTATTATAACTGAACTTTTTTCTTCAAATATAAAGGGAAGTGCCAGCCCTCCGATTCCTGAGCCTATATGCAGGATTTTCCGTATAAGTTCTGAATTTAGTTTTTCACTTTTTTCAAGTTGGTTCAGTAAAAGGAAAAACAGGATAAAAGCTGCCAGAACAGCTGTCATTTTAACTATTTCCATATTTTATCACCTTTTCAACTACAAAATCAGTATAAAAAAACGTCTTGTCCTTTTTATGAAGCCTTTTATCGAGCTCTTCCAGCCTGTGAAAATTGTTTTTTATATTTTCTTTTCCCTTTAGAGATTCTAATTTTGATGAATTTCTTTCCACAATTAAGTTCCAGTATGCCAGTATTGCATTATTATCAGCATTATCATAAATTTTTTTCATTAATTTTCTATAATTCTCCAAAGACATATATTCAAAAATATCACTTAAATTAAATTTATTTATTTTAAAATCTATCCCATCAAGATATTCCTCAACAGAATTCTGAACAATTTCCAATTTATGAAGATTTTTCTTAATATTTTCAAAATTTTCTTCTTGCAAAAAGTAAGGCAGGTGTTCCAAACGGTAATTTCCTGTCAGAATATAGCAAATGTAAGGATTCTCATGTGGAGGGAGTTCACAGAGGGCATATCTGCTTCTTTCCTTCATTTCCTCAGAAATATTTTTTTCTGCATATCTGAAAAATTCCTTATCCCTTCCCAGTTTCCCAACTATGTATTTTGAAAAGAACAGCTTAAACATCAGTTTCCATCTAAAATTATTCCAATGACTGTCATAATACTCAATTCTTTCCTGCCTTGATTTTTTTTCAAGAAGTTTTTCAATTCTTTTTTTATTATGCACAAAAGGAAGTATTTTTTCCCTGAAAATCTTAAAAAATTTTTCAAATTTTCCAATATGGATTATTCCATTTTCAATCGCTTCCTTATTAAAATCCCAGTAGTTCCTCACATCTTCCTCAAGATTTACCTTTATTTTTTCATACATTTCAATTCTTTCAGATGAAATTTTTATCCCTATAAATTCCAGCATTTCCTCATACGAGAAACTTTTAAATATTTCTCTTTTAAGTTTGGCAAGAGCTATCTGGGGAAAACTTATGTCAAGAGCCACTACTTTTTCAGGATTTTTAGCAAGCATCGAAAATACATTGTCCCCTGCTGACAAAATTCCAAAACACACATCTTTTTCATTTATATCAAGGCTTTCAAGCAATATTTCAGTATCTTCCCAGCATTGGGAGTATCTTATCAAAGAAAAATCAACCTTATTTTCTTTTACTTCCGTTTTCAATTATGTTCCCTCCTAATTTGTTTGTAGTTTTAAATTTTTAATAAAAATCAGTCATCTAATTTTTTAATAATTCCTGTACTTCCGTCAAATTGAACTATATCTCCTGTTTTTAGAATGCTTGTTGCTCCCTGTACTCCAACTATGGCAGGTATATTCATCTCTCGTGAAATAATTGCACTGTGGGATAAAAGGCTTCCTTTTTCTACAATAAGTCCTTTTAATAAAGGAAAAACCATAACCCAGCTTGGATCTGTGGATTTTGTTACAACTATATCTCCATCTTCAACTTCCGTATTCATCGGATTTAATACAACTTTTACCTTTCCTTTGACAATTCCTTTGCTGCATCCTGTTCCCTTTAAAGTATTTTCATCCAGTTGTGAATTTTCTGCCAAATCTTCATAATAAAAATTTTCTCCTAGAAATCCTTTCGTTAAAAATCTGTCAGGAAGAATTGCTGCCGATTCGTATTTCTTATATTCCTCTTTTCGCAGTTCTATAAGTTTTTTTAAATCAACATCAATTATTGAGCCGTCAACAAGTCCAAAAATTTCATCAACAGTAAGGTAGAATACATCTTTTTCATTGTTTATAAGGTTGTCATTTTTCAAGTGTATTCCCATTTTTTTCATAATTTTTCTTACTGTTCCAAAAACCTTTGTCCGTTCATATCTTAGATTTTCCCTCAGTCTTATAAATTTTTTCGCATAAAATACAGTTTTTTTCAATAAATATTTCTTTACAGGACTTATTTTTAGATTGTCATATATTTTTTTCTGTTCTTCCGATATGTTTCTTTTAGTGTGTTCCTGAGTATTTTCTGTCATTGAAAGAGAAAATATCATTTTTATCAGAAATATTGGTTCTTCCTTTAATGTGGGTGCTTCCAATTTCAGTTCGTGGATTGTCCTGTCGCCAAATTTTTCCATGTATTCGTTCATAAGAGAATTAAATTTCGTATTTTTAATTAATTTTAGCACATCAGGCATTAATTCGCCATCATTTTTTATTATATCCTTTATTTCATTCTGTAAAGATTTATCCTGCCTTAACATATCGCTCATTTTTTTTATGTATCTTGAAGGTTCGACACTTATCATATCGTTTCCTTCCTGAGCGATAAGAATATTATGTTTTTCTTCAAAATTTTCTTTTATATATTTTTCTGCCATTTTTTTTGAAAGTCCAAACCATACCATCACAAGAAAGTCATTTATAATGGGGATTTCCCAATTTTTTAGAAACTTATTTTCAAGGAACTTATAGTATTTTTTCAGTTCTTTTATATTTTTATTATCAAGATTACTATTTTTCCCATTAAGATTTTCATCAATAATTTTATAAAATTTCTCAGCTTTTTTTTCTATGAGAAACATATTCATAAATAGTGTAAATCCTGCCTTATATTTTTCCAGTCTATTCCTAAATTTTTCCAAGCCTGTCATTTTTTCTTCTGCTTCCAGAAGATTTTCATTAAGATTTTCCTCTGACAGCTCCTTTTTTACCCCCATCATCTGTTCCATAAACTTGCTGTTACCTTTGGAATTTGGAAACAGCATTAGAAGTTTGTACCAGTTTATGAGGTTATAGTAAACTCTTCCCTTTAGAAGCCCCAGCATATTGTCATACACAACTTGATAGCTTTCAACAACCTTCGGAGGCACTCCTGTAATTTCTGAGAATCTTTTATATACATCAGAATACGCCTTTCTTATAAAGCTGAATGTGAGTGGCAATGTAATTTCAGGATAACTTTCTACGATGTTGCTGTTATCCCATATTATTGTATTGGACGTTTTTTCATTTATTTTTTCCAATGTAGTTATGGGCCTTGACTGCAATATATACAGATTCCCTTTTTCAAATGCCCATTCCATATCCTGAGGCTTTCCATAATATTTTTCAATATTTATGATATTTTCACCCAGTTCACGTATTTCATCACTACTTAAAACTTCCTCTTCAATATTTATTTCTTCTACTTTTATTTTCTGATTTTCAAAATCTAAAACCTGTCTTATTTTTTTGGTTCTTATCTCTTTTTTAATTTCCTTTATTTTTTTATTATATATAAACAGATCTCCATTTTCATCTCCGTCAACTATGCTTGTTCCCAGTCCATAAGTTCCAGAAATAACGACTTCGTCATAATTATTATTTACAGGGTTTACGCTAAATCCAACTCCAGCCTTTTCAGAATTAACCATTTCCTGAATTATTACCGCCGGAACATTTATTTCGTTATTTATTTTCCCTTCCTTCCTATATTTCATCACGTGTGGAGAAAAGGACGAAATCCATACTTCCTTTATTTTTTCCAGTATATTTTCTTTTTTCACATAAAGATACGTTTCAAACTGCCCTGCAAATGAAAAATTGCTGCTATCTTCCTCAATCGAAGACGATCTCACTGCATAATAGCTTTCTTCATTTAGCGTATTTTCTATTTCCTTTTGAAATTCTTCCTTAATTCTATGATTTTTTATAATTCCAATTATATTTTCAATCTTTCTTTCAGAATTTCCACTAAATACATCATCCCAGTCCTTTATTTCATCATTATTCCCTGCTTTTCGATTATCCTCTTCAATTTCTTTCAGCACAACTTCCTTAAAATATCTATTTGTAATTACTGAAAAATAAGGAACATTAAAGCCTGCAGCAGCCAGTTCAACCAAATTTTGTGCCTTTTTACCTATTTTTTCCTCAAATACTGTATTTTCATTATGATTTTTTAGTTTATCAACGTTATAAATATATTTCATAAGTTATTTTCCTTTGCTAAAGATTAAAGATTATGAATCTTTTATATATTATACCTCATTAAGATTAATTTTAAAAATTTTTATATAGAAAAGTTTTTTTATTAAAAGTAACCCTCAATTTTTTTCAAAATTAATGTAGGAGCAGTATTATCAAAAATGTTTTTATTATATAATATAAAAGATTAAATTCTATTTTAAGGAACAGAAATAATTAAAATTTCTTGTTTTTAGCTAGATTTTTTAAGGTTTTTTATTTTTTAGGGGGAACAAAAATTAGGATTAAACATTTCCTTGAGTTTTACTTTGAAATTAGATATAATTTGTGTAGAAAAAAATAAACTAGTATTAAATTTAAGCAAAATAACTTAAAATTAAGCTTAGAAGTTAAAAAAAGTATTGTTTTAGGAGATTGGCTATGAAGAAGGTTAGAGTTACAATTTCGGATTTTATGAATGAGATTATAAAAAGTGATTCGGAGTATTTTAAGATGCCTGTGGGAAGGATAGGAAACATAATTTTTAAATATTATATGGACAAAAATTTGAATAAAGTGGAATTGGAAAATTTTTCGGGGAAAGTGTTACAGTTTAACTTGAATAAAAATAATGATGAAATTTTTATGGATACTTTTGTTAGAAGTAGAGTTGAAACTGAAGCCGAATATTGGAGAAATATAATTTTTACATATATTAATAATTTACGATATAGACGTGAAGAAATATTATTTGAAAAGATTTTTAGGAAAATTAAGGAAGGAATGCAGGGAAAAAGAAAGATAAAAATAAAATATCACAAATATATAAGGCTAGTAAATCCGTATTTTGTAAAAGTGGCAGATGATGAAAACAGATCTTACCTGTTCTGCTACTGTGAAAAGAATAATGATTATAGGAATTACAGAATTTCAGAAATAGAAGAAGTATGGTTTACAAATGAAAATATTGAAATAAAAGATAAAGAATATATTGATAATGTATATAAAAATTTTGATCCATTTCTATCGTATAAAAACACAGTTAAAGTTGAATTTACAGAAAAAGGAGTGGAACTTTATGAAAAAGTTTTGACAAACAGGCCTAGACTTTTAAATAAGAAGGATGGGATTTATATCTTTGAATGTGATAACAAACTTGCATTGGTATATTTTGCACAATTTTTTTCAAATGTAAAAATTTTAGAACCAATTGAATTGAGAAAAAGATTAAAAAGTGAACTTAAAAGGACAATAGAAATATATGAAACTGAGGAGGAAAAAAATGTTTAGATTAAGAGGGAGCAGAAGAAGAAAAACTGAGGAAATTATCAAAAAATTTTTAAAAAGTTATGCTCAAAATAAGAATAGTGAAAATAAAAAAGATTTGAGAAGCTGGTTAATTTATGAATTACAAAATGAACTAGTGGTAAAGAAGCCAGAGGAAATAGAAAAAATAGCTGATGAACTTATGAAAGGAGTTGAAATTTATTTTGATAAGAAAAAGGAAGTGGAAAAATATCAAAAAGTTGGGATAAATAGCAGTGATTATGTGGGAGATGTGATACTGGATAAAATTTCGGAAGATGTAATAAATGCGGAAGTTGTGGATAGACAGCAAATTATTAGAGATATGAAAGAAAGTAGTGAAATTTTAGCAAATTACAATGAGGCAATGATATATGAAGCGGCTGCAATAAATAATCCACAAGTAGTGGCAAACACATTAAGTGCAGCTAAAGCAAATGTTTATGTTGATAATGTAAATTTAACTATAGGCAAGTCAAATGAGGAAATTTTGTCAGCACTTACAACTAAAACTGGAGAAATAAGTCAAAACCCTAATTTAGATGGATTTATATTTGAAGAACGTCACGCTGGAACATTCAATATAGATGCGGCAGTTAAAGAAAAAAACTACTATGCAAAGGCACTAAAGCCAGAAATAGGCGAAACTTATGGAAAAAATTCGATTGATATGACAATAGAAGATTCTGGCAGGATTGTAAGAAAATATCAGGCAAAAGCCTATAAAAATGCCAATGAAACTGCAAAATCATTTTACGACAGACAGCAAGGCTACAAATATAAATTTCAGTCAAAATTAGTTCCGTCAGATCAGGCTGGAGATATCCCAAATTCAGTAGATAAGCTGAAATTTGGAGAAGTGGAAAGTAAAAATATAAGCAAGGAAGAAATAAAAAATATTCAGGAAAAATACCAGTCTGGCGACAAAGAAGCAGTGAAATTCAGTTTTGAAAAAGATGTAGACGCTCTTGCAATAAGTAAACAGATAGGAAAACAGGCTGTAATCAATGGAACTATGGGAGTTGGTATTGGAATGGCTTTAGATGTTGGAACAAAACTTGTTTCTGGAGAAGAAGTGGAAGTTGCTGAAGTAATTGAGGCTGGAGTGAAGACTGGGACTTCAATGGGACTTTCAACAGCAGTTGCTGGGGGAATAAGGGTTGCAGTTGAAAAGAATGTTGTGCCGAAAGTTTTTGCTGGAGTTTTAGCAAATAATAATGCAGTTGGAGCAGTTGCGGCATCTTCAATGGATATTATAGGAACGGCGTTTAAATTAGGTTCAGGTGAAATAAGTCTAGGAGAAGCTACAAAAAGGGTAGGAACATCAGTAGGTTCTGCTTATGGAGCGATAGTTGCATCAAATGCTGGTTTTATAGGTGGATTGGCAATGGCTGGAGCAATTGGGCTGGGAGCGTTGGGAGTTGCTGGAGCAGTTGTTGGTGGAGCGGTAGCACTTGCGGCAGGAGCAGTATGTGGAATAGTTGGAAGTAAAGTTGGCGGAGCGATAGCCAAAGGAGTGGGAACTATTGCAAAACCTGTAATTGATGGATCAACTGAAATAGTAAAAAAAGGGACAGAGGCAGTAAAAAGCGTTGCAAAAGGAGCATGGGAAGGAGTGAAAGCAGTAGGAACAGCAGTAGCCTCAGGTGTAAAAGCGGTAGGAAGTGCCTTAAGTTCAGCAGTTGGAGCAGTGGGAAGTTTTATTGGAGGACTATTTGGATGGTAAAAATAATAATATCATTTTAAAATTGAAGTTAAAAAATTCTAATTATACTTTGTAATGTTAGGTTTATTTAATTTTTATCAGTTTAATTTTAGATGAGTTCGAGCATATTTATAAAGAAATGAAATAAATAAAAAATCAGGAGGAAAAATGGAAACAAATTTATCAAAGTATTTAAGGGCAAGAAGACCTATAATTTGGGTACACAGTGGAGATTACAAGGAAGTTGACACAATTGTAACAGAAGCGACTAAAGAATATAAAAATAAGGCGATTTTTGAATATAGGGCCTTTGGAGCTGTAAATTTTGAAACCAAGGTTAAAAGTGATGAAGTTGCAGATTTGTATAGCTTTTTAAATATTCTTTTTTCGGTTGGTTTTAAAACAAATGTATTTTTATTGATAAAAAATACGGAAGAAGAAATGAAAGAGGCACGAAATATTGCTTTTATTAAAAAAATAGCTGAAAAAATGTATAATGATATAAATTATAATTTTAATATAATAATTGTTGATGAAGATGTAAATGTACCAAAAGGATTAGAAAAATTTACAAGTATAATTGATATTGAAACTATGGATGAAACAACAATTAATCAATATATTCAAGATTTTGCTCAAAAAAATAATGCTCGAATATATTGGGATGATTTGGGAGATTTGTCAATTTCTTTAAAAGGTTTAACCAAGTTAGATTTGGATCATATTTTAAATATGATATTAGAAGAAAATTATGGAGCTATTTCAAAAGGTGCTAATCAAATAATCATTCGTGAAAAGGGGCAAATAATTAAAAAGTCTTCAATTTTGGAAATTATTGATTTTAAGGAAAAAATAGAAGAAATTGGTGGGCTTGAAGGGTTGAAAGAATGGCTAAGCTCTAAGGCACAAGTATTTAGAAGACTGGATGAAGCCAAGAAATTTGGAGTGGATACGCCAAAAGGAGTACTGCTTGTAGGAATGCCGGGCTGTGGTAAAAGTTTGGCAGCAAAAGCAAGTGCAAGATTGTTTAATGTTCCATTATTAAGACTGGATATAGGAAGACTTTTGGGAAAATACGTTGGTGAATCGGAGCATAATATGAGAATCGCACTAAAAACAGCCGAATCAATAAGTCCGTGCATTTTATGGATAGATGAAATAGAAAAAGCCTTTGCAGGAATAGATCAAAACGGTGGAGCAAGCGACATAACAAAACGTCTATTTGGACAATTTTTAACTTGGTTACAGGAAAAAGAAAACACAGTATTCGTAGTAGCAACAGCCAACGATATAACAGCCTTCCCGCCAGAATTTCTAAGAAAAGGACGATTTGATGAAGTATTTTTTATAGATTTTCCTAACGAGGAAGAAAGAGAAAGAATATTTGAAATTCACCTTGAAAAAAGAGGAAAAATGTCAGACGACATAAACTTGAAAGAACTGGCAGAAGAAACAGAAGGCTACTGTGGTGCTGATATAGAAGAAATCGTTAAAAACGCAGTTGAAAATAAATTTATATTAGAAACTGAAAATAAAGAAGAAAAGAAAATCACAACAAATAATTTATTAGAAGCAACTAAAAGTATAGATTCTTTATCGAATATTTTATCTGATAAAATAGATGTTTTGAAAAAGAGCTATAAAAAATTCAAAATAAAATCAGCTTCTCAAAAAATAAAAAATGGTAAAAGAATAGCTGGAAGACCGACATTCAAAGATATGGTTATAGTAAATGGAGGAAAATACACGCCATCATTCTTTAATGAAGAAAGAGAAGTTTGCAATTTAGAAGTTTGTAAATATCAGACAACACAAGATATGTGGATGGAAGTAATGGAGAATAATCCATCAGAATTTAAAGGTGGAAGACGTCCAGTTGAAAACGTATCTTGGTGGGATGCTTTGGAATTTTGTAATAAATTGAGTGAGAAACATGGATTAAAACCAGTTTATGACTTGAGCCGAAAAGAAGAAGGTATATTAAGAATACATCAATCAAATGGCAAAATAGAATACCCAAATGTAGCAGATTTTAGAAAAACTGAAGGATTTAGATTGCCAACAGAAGTTGAATGGGAATGGTTTGCAAGAGGTGGAGAAATTGCAATACAAGATGGGACATTTAATTATGAGTATTCAGGCAGTAATAATATAGATGAAGTTTCTTGGAATGATGGTAATTCAGAAAATCGTACTCATGATGTAGGAACAAAGAAACCAAATCAATTAGGGATTTGCGATTGTAGTGGAAATATTTGGGAGTGGTGTTATGATATATCTAGTGATGCATATATACCTGAAAAAACACCATACAGGTATGAGGAAAGTGTATCAAACCATAGATTAAAAGGAGGGTCTTTTCGTAGTGATACAAAGAATTGTAATATATTTAATTGTGGTAGAGATGAATTTATTTCTGAAAGAGTATGGAGGGATGGAGAATGGGTTTGGTTCTATCGTACCAGCTTTCGTATTGTTAGAACAATTTAGTTTTTATGATTTTTCATTTTTTTAGGTTTTGAAATAGGGAACTTTTGGTTGGAAGAGAAAGAAAATAAAGGAAGTGTAGGATTGAGGAGGTTTTGGGATTTATTAAAAAAAGTTTAAAAATGTGGTTGACAAAAAGTAACAAAAGTGTTATAAATAATATGTGGATCGTACTATATCAATGATTTCTTAAATAGAAGTCGATATAGGCTGAAATTATAATTTAAATTAATATTAAGGCTCTCTGTTTAGAGGGCTTTTCTGATATTTTGGAAAGGAGATTTTTGTGGATCAGCCATTTAAAAGGTTCAAAGAACAGGAAATAATTATATCAAGCAGAATGAGCATTGATAAAGATACAATTTCTATTTTGAAAAGATTTAATTACTATTCTATTATAAATTTTTATAAAGCTCCTTTTTTAGAAAAAAATAAAAATTTGAGAGGAAAAGATAAATACATTGAAAATTTTAAATTTAAATATTTAAAAAGTCTTCATGATTTTGATAGGGAATTGAGAATTTTATTTTTTGATAATTTGACATTGCTTGAAAGTTTTTTCAAAACAGCTATTTCATATTATTTTTCTGAAACAAACGGAATTTTGAAAAAAAATTCGTATCTTCTTTTAGAGAATTACAATACTGGAAAGAAAAATTCAAATATTCTTAAAATTTCAATGGTGGTGAATACGTTGAAAAAGATAAAAAAAGATAATGAAAAAATGATAATAAGACATTATAACACTACAAAAGATAATATTCCTTTTTGGATTATAATTCACTATTTAACTTTTGGAGATATTAGCAAACTATATTCTTGTTTACATAAAAATGTATATGATAAAATTTGCGATCATTTTAAAAATTTGTATAAAGAAGAATATGGCAATCTTCCAAATATAACTCATTCATTTGTAAGAACTTATTTAGTTGCTAGCTCTCATTTTAGAAATGTTGCTGCCCATAACGAAAGGTTATACGAATTTTCTTCGAGAGAAACTGTTAATATAAAAAGAGTTAGTGATATGACATCAAACAGAAATCAAAAGCTCTTTACGATTTATGCTTGACTTTTTATAGTTAGTCTTTCTAAAGAAGAATTTGATGCACTAACAGAAAAATTAAAATTAATTATCAAAACTTTGGAAGATAAATTAGAAAATATTGTAAATATAAATGATATTTTATCGAGAATGGATTTTCCAAATGATTGGCATAAAAATTAACTTTTGTCAAAAAATAAAGAATGTAGTTGACAAAATATTTAACGTATATTATAATTTATTTACATTAAAGCCTTATTTATTTAAGGAAAGAATGGTAATAAAAGATTAAGAGCCTTATTCATTAAGGATTACCGAAGGTATATCCAAAAGATATGCCTATTTTTTTTATAAAATGTCAAGGACAAGAAATGGAAAAAAATTTCAAAATTTCCTTGCAAAATAAAAATAAATATGATAAACTGTTTTAGTAATTAAATTAGAAGTAGAAACATTGTTTCTCACCTTTCCATCAATATATTTAGATTTTGGATTGATTTTCCAAATAGAAATAGAATAATGAGTTCTATTTCAGGATGAGTTGGGTATTAGTTATTTGATATGTTATAATGAAATAAGTATGTTTGTTATACTAATTTTGTTATAGGATTTATTTATATGATAACTATTGAGCAAGGTTTCTTATATCTTGTTTTTTTATTGTAAAAAAATTAGGAGGTGTTTTTTATAAGAGGAAATAACCGATCTGATGAGCCAAGAATGAATGAGCGAATTAGGGCAAGAGAAATTAGAGTTGTTGGTGATGATGGAGAACAGTTTGGAGTAATGTCGGCTAGAGATGCATTGGCACTTGCGGCAGAAAAAGAACTGGACTTAGTTGAGATTTCACCAAATGCAACACCGCCTGTATGCAAAATTATGGACTATGGAAAATTCAAGTATGAGAAAACGAAGAAAGACAAGGAAAATAAGAAAAAGCAAAAAAATGTCGTTGTTAAAGAGATTAGAATCAAGCCTCATATTGACGAACATGATAAGGAAACAAAAATTTCTCAGATTGAAAAATTTATAGCCAAGGAGCATAAGGTAAAAGTCAGCTTAAGACTTACAGGTAGAGAAAGATTGCACGCAGAATCTGCTATTAAAGTATTAGACGAATTTGCAAGCCATTTTGAAGAAACTGCAACAGTTGAGAAAAAATATGGAAAAGAACAGGTTCAAAAATTTATTTTATTATCGCCTAAAAAATAAAGGCAAAATTTAAAAAAGTGAAAAGTGATTTAGGAGGAAAGAAAATGCCAAAAATGAAAACACATAAAGGAACAAAAAAAAGAGTTAAAGTTACAGGAAGTGGAAAAATTTCTTTAAGACACTCAGGAAAGAGCCATATCTTAACTAAAAAAACTCATAAAAGAAAAAAACGTCTAGGACAAGACGCAATCGCTCCAAAAGGTGCTGAAAGAAAAATCAAAAAAGTATTGGCTGGACAAGAAGGAAGATAGTTCTGGCAATTGTTTTAAAATTATTTTGAAAAAAGCAATTTAACAAAATTTATAACTTTTATTTAAAAGTAAAATAAAAAAAGCAGTTTAAAACAAGAATCAACAGCTTTTTATTTAAAAAATTAAAAATTGACAAAAGTTAGTTCTAAATATAAGTATAAAGAACAGAAAACGGCTAAAATATCAAGGAGGAAAGAATATGCCAAGAGTAAAAACAGGAATAGTTAGAAGAAAAAGACATAAAAAAGTTTTAAAAGAAGCAAAAGGTTATAGAGGAGCCATAAAAACAAATTATAAAAAGGCTAATGAAGCAGTTAAAAAAGCTATGGCTTACGCAACTGAACATAGAAAATTGAAAAAAAGAAAAATGCGTGAATTATGGATTATCAGAATTAACGCTGCTGCAAGATTAAATGGAATTTCTTATTCAAGATTAATGAACGGACTTAAAAAAGCTGGAATTGAACTTGACAGAAAAGTTTTAGCAGACTTAGCATTAAATAATCCTGCTGAATTTGCAAAATTAGTAGAAAAAGTTAAATAGAAATAAATAACAAATCAATACTCAAATGGTAATTTTTAATAAAATAAGCTATTTGAGTATTTTTAAAATTAGAAGATTATATATCGTATTTTTTTACAATAAAAGTTAAAATAATTCAAATAATTGATATTTATGATACAAAGAAACACAGTTTCTTTTATTTTAATAAAATTTTGCTTGAAAAATATTTCAAAGAATAATTATATAAAAAATTTTTTAATTATAAATGTTTTAAATAAAAACTGTAATATTAAAATTTAAGATATTTAATAATTGTAATTAAAAATGAATTAGATTTGATTAGAAAAGGCTATACTTATAAACCTTGTAAAATAGATAAATTGTGGATTATGAGATAGCCCTTTTTATATAGGGAAATTAAATAAATAATGTTTTTTTGGGCTATCTCATAAAATGGTCTTTTATTCAAAAAAACAAATTTCCCTATACAGCCAAATGATTGTTAATTATTAATTAACTTTTCTTTGACAGTATTATTATAACACGGAAGTTAAAAAAGTCAATAGTGTAAATTAAATAATTTTAAATTTTTTTTGAAATTTTTCAAAAATATATATTTTTAATTCTTGAGATAGGATTTAAATGAATTTAAATTATGCTTGAAATTGTTGAAAATTGAGGTAAAATAGAATTTGAGAAAAAATATTTAATTTTTGTGTATTTGTTTTTAAATAGGTGTTGCAAAAAAATTAATGATGGAGGAAAACTGATGACAAGAGATGTTGAATTTGGAATAAAAAAACAGTTGATTACGAAAGAAGAAATTCAGAAAAAAGTAAGGGAATTAGGAGAAAAAATTACAGAGGATTTTAAAAATGAAAGTGAGCCTTTGATAGTTGTTGGGCTTTTGAAAGGATCGATTGTGTTTATGGCGGATTTGATTAGAGAGATAAGATTACCACTTGAAATTGACTTTATTGAGGCTTCAAGTTATGGGGAAGGAACTCAAAGTTCCAGGGAAGTTAAGATTTTGAAGGATTTGAGAAGTACAATCAGTGGGAAAAATGTACTGGTTGTGGAAGATATTATTGATTCAGGATTTACATTAAAAAAAATATTGCAGCTTTTAGGAAGTAGAAACCCTAAGAAAGTGTCATTGTGTACGCTTTTAGACAAGCCTGAAAGAAGAGAAATGGAAGTTGACGTGCAGTATATTGGTTTTGAAATTCCAAATGAATTTGTTGTGGGATATGGACTTGATTTTAATGAAAATTATAGAAATCTTGAATATGTAGGGGTTGCTGAGCCATCAGTATTTGAATAAGGAGAAAATTTGAAAAGAAAAAAAGAGAAATATCAGAAAAAAAATAAAAATTTTGAAAATGAAAATCATAAGGCTAAAAAAAAATATGGACAGAATTTTTTAAATGATAGCAATTTGTCGGATAAAATTTTGGATGTGGCGAATATTGATGAGGAAACAGAAGTTCTGGAAATAGGGCCGGGATTGGGATTTTTGACGGAAAAGCTGATTGAAAATTCTAAATTTTTGACTGCTTTTGAGATAGATGATGATTTGATACCGTTTTTGACTAAGAAATTTGAGAAAAAAGAAAATTTTAAATTGATTCATCAGGATTTTATGGAAGCAGATTTAGAAAAATTTTTTGAAAATAAACAAAATGTGAAAGTTGTGGCAAATATTCCATACTACATAACTTCGCCAATTATTAACAAATTGCTCGAATACCGTGAAAATATTGATGAAATTTATTTGATGGTGCAAAAGGAAGTGGCAGAGCGGATTGCTTCACAGCCTCACAGTAAAAATATGAGTCTTCTTACACACGCAGTTCAATTTTATGCCGAAGCCGAATATTTGTTCACTGTCCCAAAGGAAAAATTTGATCCTGTTCCGAAAGTTGATTCAGCATTTTTAGGAATAAAGATTTTGAAAGATAAAAGATATGAAAGCCAGATTTCAGAAGAAAAATATTTTAAATATTTGAAAGAAGCCTTTTCAAACAAACGAAAGAGTATTGCTAATAATTTGACAAAATTAGGATTTTCCAAAGATGCAGTTGGAACTGCACTAGAAAAAGTTGGAAAGACGAGACTCGCACGGACTGAGGAATTTTCTGTTCAGGAATTTATTGATTTTATTGGGATTTTGGAAAAGTAAATTAATGGTAATTTTATTTTATAGTAATTATAGTTTAAAATAAGAGCAGAAGATTAGTTAAGAATTTAAGTGAATTGAATAAATTTGTAAATAAATAGGCTTGGAATTATAATACTCCAAGCCATTCTCTTTTTTCTAGAATTTCTATTTCGATATCTTTTTGCTGTAATGTTTTGATTGTTTTGTCCATATCGTCTAAAAGATATGAATTTGTGAGGATTTTTATTAATCCGTTCTGGTTGTCAAGTGTTCTTACATTTCCTAAACCATCGTAGGCTTCTATGATTTTATTGATAAAGTCAATGTGTTCTTTTTTTGTTTGAATAATGTATTCCCAGCTTTTTATTTGCTTTTCTTTAGTTTCCATATTTTATTTTTTACCTTTCTTTTTAGAATTTGTCTAAATATGAGTATTTTCCGTCAGAGTCTTTCCAGCCTAATATTTTTTCTAAATTTACATTTTGTGTTGACTGAACTATACGTTTTTTTATGTCTGGATTGCTTTTTACAAGCTGTGCGATTAATTCCTTTGTTTCACGTCGTTTGCTTGAAGTCTTTTCGGCGGCTACTGTACAGCCACAGTTCATTGGCAAAATTCCGTTATTTCGTACCCATTTTATAATTGCTTTTTCTTCAACGTAGAATAATGGACGGATTAATTCTATTTCAAAATTATCGGACTTTAATTTTGGTAGCATTGTTTCAAATTTTCCCATATAAAACATGCTCATTAGAGTAGTTTCGATAACATCGTCAAAATGATGCCCAAGTGCCAGTTTGTTACACCCAAGTGAAGTTGCTTTTGTGTAAAGGCTTCCACGCCGCATTTTGGCACACATGTAGCAGGGATAGTCTTTTGCAATTTTTTCTGCAATTTCAAAAATATTATCGTTATAAATTTCGCACGGAATATTCAGATGTTTCAGATTTTTTTTCAAATTATTTAAATTGGCAGGATTAAATCCAGGATTCATTGAAATGAATACCAGTTCAAAATTAGTTCTGCTGGCTCTTTTCAGCTCCTGAAACAGTTTTGAAAGCAAAAGACTGTCTTTTCCGCCAGAAATGGCAACTGCGATTCTATCTCCATCCTTTACCATCTCAAATTCTTTTAAAGCTTTTACAAAAGGTGTCCAAAGTGCTGAACGGTATTTTTTCTGAATACTTTTTTCAATAGTTTCCAATGGTTGAAGCGGAACAGATGGCAAAATCGTTTCACAGACTGCACTTCCAAGAGAAGTGGAAGCAATCTTGCCAGCATTTAGTTGTTCCTTATCCATTGTATTTTCATTATCGGAATAGCTTTCAATATTTTCTAAATTCATTATCTGCACCTCCTTTTAAATTTTGATTTTATTTATTTTTGTTTCAATATTTTTAATTTCTTTGAGATAATCTTTTTCAACTTTACTTAAAGTTTTTGATTGATATTTCTTATATTCATTTTCTACTTTTTTTATCATTTGAGTGTGTGAAACTTCTCCATTTCCTGAAAGCAAATTTTCTCCAGAAGCTGTAAGGATTTTATCTACATGATTTACCCAGTCCTGCATTGTCATTGATATTTCTTTTTCTGCCTGTCTTTCTGCAAAGTCTAAATATCCCGAAACTAATTGATTCAACCCTTTAAGTTCTTTTTCTGTCAAATAATTTTTAGCGATCTTGGCTTCATTAAGAGTAGGGAGCTCCCCTTTAAATGTCGAAAGCCCCATAAATGATTTTTCACTATCAACACGATTATAAATTAATTCACTTGCTGTGTGGCTGTGTATGGCAAAGTGCATTTTATTTTGAACAGTAGCGAAAAAATGTTTCGCTTCTTCACTTTTAGGATTGTAGTCAATACTTGTGGAAAATAAATCTAAAATTTGGCGATAAAAAACTTTTTCACTTGAACGAATATCTCGGATTCTGTCTAACAGTTCTTTGAAATAATTTCCACCGCCTAAATTTTTAAGTTTTTCGTCATCTATAGCAAATCCTTTGACAAGATACTCTTTTAAAATTGTTGTTGCATAATTCCTGAACTGCATTCCTCTAGGTGAACGTACACGATAACCTATGGCTAATATCATATCAAGGTTATAGTAGGCAACTTTTTTTGTCTGAGTTTTACCTTTAATTGCTCCGTGTTGAGTGGTAGTCAACTGATAGTTTACAACCACTTCCCTGTTTAATTCTCTGTCTTCAAAAATAGCTTTTATATGTTTGCTTATATTTTGTTTAGTTGTGTCAAAGAGTTCGGCTATTTCAGACTGGCTTAGCCAAACCATGCCGTTTTCCAGGCGTAAACTTATCTGGGCCTTTCCGTCTTCTGTATTATAAATAATTATTTCGTTATTCATGTCAGCTGCTCCCCCTTTTAAAATTTTTAACGTTTAATATGCGTAAATTACTTTGGAATCGGAATAAAAATTAAATAATTTGGATTCTGGTTCAAAATAATTTTATCATAAATAGACTGTACCAAGTTTTTGGGGGATTGTCAAGAAAAAAGGTGTATGCTTTTTTTAATGAAATTTGGTTTAAATTTAAAGAAATATTTTATTTTAGTAAAAAAATATAGCTATTTTTATAAAAAAATATTAAAAAAAACAGGTTTTTTTGAAAAAGATATTGTATTTTTTTATTAAATTTGATAAAATAAAGAATAATAAGTTTTTTAAAACTTTTATTTGCAATGAACTAAGTATAAATTTGTTATTTAAATAAATTTGAATTGTAATAAACTGCATTATAGTTAGACTGCTTGTAAAAAATTACTATAAAGTTAAACATAAAAATTTGAAGTGCTTTATTAATTTAATGCTGAATTTTAAAAGTTATTCGATTTGTAAGTTTGATTTTATGTGATTTTTAATAAGAGAGTTGAGAAATTGTTTTGATAAAAGTTTGAAAAAACGTAATAATATGGATATTTAATAAAAAACTATCTAATCTTAAAATGAAATCACTAATCATAATTAGAATTTTAATTTGTTAAATATGAAAAAATTTAGTTGAGAAGGAGTGAGAATCAAAATGACGAATAATCTTAGACAAGTTTCACAGGATTTAAGAGCATTTGCAAAGAGAACAAAAGATTTTAAGTATACAGATTCTGCATTAATCACGTTTTTAATGACAGGAATGGTATCAATCACAAGCAATTTATTTTCTGCAACTACAGATAAAAGCATAGAAAATCAGAAACAGGAAATTTCATCTTCAATAAAAGGTATGCATCAAAAAGTTAAGGAAACAAGACGTGAAAATGACAAATTACTAAAAAACACAAATCTTGAACTTATTCAATTAATGGAACAAGGAGATCATGTTGTAAAATCACCTTGGAGCAGCTGGCAATATGGTATAAATTACTTCAATAATAACTGGAACGGAACTTATAAAGGTAAAGGGGATAAAAAGGCGAAATATCCTTATGAAGGAATATTTCAAAGAAGTTTAAATGTTTATGAAAGAACTATATCTCCAGATAGTGATAAATACTCATTGTTTTCAAAAACAAGAAATCCAAAATCAGCTACAGGTTTATCAGGTAATTATGGAATAGCGAGTACAAAGCCAGTAAAAGAACCAATCGTAGGATTTGAAGTAAATGCGGGAATAACGCCAAGGCAAGTACAAAAAGGTGCGATAACTATTCCAGCAAAACAAGCAACAACACCGCAAACACCAACACCGGTTAATTTTAGCCCAGTAGCACCAAATGTACCAACGATAAATACTGTTCCTGTAAATATAACAGCAGTGGCATTAAACGCTTTTTGGAATGCTCAAGAACAAACAGTGTTGGCCAGAAATTTAACTACTGTTTCTGATGGAGTATACAATTTAACAGGAGCTAATGATGAGGCATGGTGTAAAACTCATCCAACCCCTTATTGTGGAGCAAATGGTGATAATCCTAATTATAAAGCACATGCAATATTAGAGATAACTAAAGCAGGTAATTATGGTATAGGGACAGGTGTTACATTTAATGTAAATGCTTCAGGTGAAAGAGCATTATCTTTTGATCCCATAGAAAGTAGTTCAGGAGAAAGTAAATTTACTAATGAGGGGAAAATTAATTTAAATGCTACAAATACAGCAGGAATGGAACTAACAACACAAGAAAATGGTGTAAATGTAACAGGTATAAATAAAGGTACAATAAAAGGGGAGTTTGATAGACAATCAGCTTTTACATTTACTCAGGAACAAAATCCTACAGGAATATATACAGCAATAAATGAAACAGGTGGAACCATCAATTTAACAGGAAACACTTCAACGGGATTTGGTTTTTATGTAAAAAGTCCAGGATGGGTTGTAAAAGCTATAAATAAAGGTAATGTTACTATGGCTGGTAATACTAGCTACGGTATAGGGCTAAGTACGAAAGCTACACTGCCTGGTGGAGGAACTGCAAATAATAATGTAGCAGCAGGTTCAGTATTTCAAAATGCATCAGGTGGAATAATGAACATCAGTGGAGATAATTCAGGAGGAATAGCGGTACAAAAACAAGCTGATCCTAGTCGTGCCTTGACAGTTGAAAATTCCGGTGGTGGAACCATAAATGTAAGTGGAGAAAATTCTTTTGGGATGTATTCGGAATTACATCAAAATGTTACAAATGCAGGAGATATAAATATAACAGGTTCAAAAAATAATTCGATTGGACTTAGAAATAATAATATTGATAATGATGCAAACAGTAGTATGACAAATACAGGTAATATAAACATTTCAAGTACAGGTAATACAAATATAGGACTTTATACAAGTAATGGAACGGTTATAAATACAGGTAAAGTAAATGTAACAGCTGGGAAAAATGTTGGTATGGTTGTTTATGGTACTGGAAAAGGGAAAAATGAAAGTGGTGCAGAAATTAATGTCACTTCTTCTGATGTTTCACAAGGAGTTGTAACTAAAGGAACGGGTTCATTTACAAATAAAGGTAAGATAACCCTTAACAGTGCTGGAAACGGTTCAGTTGGAGTTATAGTTGGAAATGCGACTCCAATGGAAAGTGGAACTTTAGATAGTACAAATGGAGAAATTGATATAACTGTAACGGGTAATAAATCTATAGGAACTTTTTCAAATGGTAATTTAACATTAGGAAAAACAAATGTTGTTGCTAATGATGGATCCGTAAACTTTTTTGAAGGAAAAAATACTTCATCAACTACTACATTTGCGGCAGGTAAAAATTCAACTGCTAAAACTGGACAAGGTTCATTGTTATTTTATTCAGATGGCGGAAAATTCAATATAGCTGGTAAATTGACTGCTGATGTTGCAGGAGGTAGTGATGTTAATAGTAGAGGAACTGCATTTTACTATACTGCCCCTTCACATTATGCTTCATTTAATTCAGGAGATATAACTACTTGGGCAAATAATATCTTTAATGGAAGTTTAAAGAATTTAACATTGAATATGAATAAAGGTTCAAGGTTATTTGTAGCTTCAGATGTAGGAATGAATTTATCTGATACAACAGGAGATTCTGTTTCAAAAGCTACAGGAGCAAATATACAAGGTGCAGGTTATAAAACGTTTATGTTGTACAAAAGTAAACTTACTATAAATCAAAATGTAAATCTTGATGATGATAATGATGCACTTAATCAGCTTGAAATTGCAAATTCTTCTATAGATAATAATAACAGTCAAACAATAACAGGAACTAAAACTGGATTGGTAGCACTTGCACAGGAAAACAAAGCACATACAAATAGAGCTGATGTTACAATAAATAACTATGGTACAGTTAATTTGTCAGGAGCAAAGTCAACCGGTATGTATGCTAAATATGGAATATTGAATAATGATACTACAGGAAAAATCACAATGGGAGATTCTTCAACTGCAATATATGGGAAAGACGATTCAATAGTTACTAATAAAGGTGCAGTTACAATAGGCTCAAACTCAACAGGACTATACTCGGAAGATACTGATCAGGCAATTACAAATGATGGAACAATTACAAGTTCAGGTAATAATTCTATTGGAGTATCGTATAAACCTAAAGCAATTTCAGCAGCTGGAACAGATATGTTAAAAAATACAGGTACGATTACAATGACAGGAGATAAAAATGTAGGGTTGTATGCTACAGAAGGTGCAGCTGCTACATATAATGTGTTAAATGCAGGAACAATTACAATGGGAGATTCTGCTTCATTATCAAATCCTAATGTTGCAATTTATACTGACAATGCAAATCATACATTAACAAATGGAGGAACTGTTACTGTAGGTAAAAACTCAATTGGATTATATGGTTATACATCAAATAACTCAGGTAATGTTACTGTTGGAAATGGTGGAATTGGAATTTATTCTCAAGGTGGAAATGTAAACTTAACTGGAGGAACAATTACAACGGGTTCTAATGAGGCAGTGGGAGTTTATACTGTTGGAAGTGGACAAAATATTACAAACAATGGAACGACATTTAATTTGGGTGATAACTCATTTGGATTTGTGAATGTAGGTAGTGGAAATACAATAACTTCAACTATTTCAAATATAGGACTTGGAAACAACAGTGTATATGTTTATTCAAACGACACTAAAGGAACAGTAACAAATAATACTGCTATCTCTTCAACTGGAAACCAAAACTACGGACTTTATTCAGCTGGAACTGTAAATAATAATGCAACCATTAATTTGTCAAATGGTAAAGGAAATGTTGGAATATATAGTGTTGGTGGAGGAACTGCAACAAATAATTCTTCGATAATTGTAGGGGAATCAGATTCAAAAAATAATTTATTTTCAATCGGTATGGGTGCAGGGTACGGTACAACAGATCGTGGAACTATAATAAATAAAGGTACAATTACTGTAAATGGTAAAGACAGTATAGGGATGTATGCAAGTGGCTCAGGAAGTCAGGCTATAAATGATGCAGGATCGACTATAACATTAAATGCAGACAATACCACAGGTATTTATGCTGATAATGGAGCTACTGCAATTAATAGAGGTACAATTACAACTTCGGGTTCACATTCAAAAGTAGTTGGAGTGTATCTAGGTAAAGGTGCAACACTTAATAATACTGGTACAATTCATATTGATTCAGATAATGGAACAGGTATTTATCTAAAAGGTGGAATAGTAGCAAATTATGGAACTATAACAGTGGCTGGAGGAGCGAAAAGAGAAGCAGAATTTACAACACCTCCAACAGGTAAAGAAGTTGGTGGAGTGTCAATTGATGCACCTGCAGGAGCAACAAGTGCCACAATTACTGTAAATGGAGTACCTCAAACACCAACAGTAGTAAATACAACAGGTAAAAATCCAATAACAGTGTCAGCTTCGAGTATTGGGTTATATATAAATACTTCAGGGGTAAATATTACAAAATCAATAGATGGATTGAATAAATTAACAAACAAGGCGGATTTAATTGTTGGTACAGAAGCTACAGAAGTGACAAATAGCAAATATATTTTGGTAAATGATCCTAATATAATAAATCCATATAAACAAGCTATGTTGCAAAATAATAATATAAAATGGAATATTTACTCAGGTTCATTAACATGGATGGCTACACCAACATTAGATCGTTCAAATGGTTCGATAAACAGTCTATATATGGCTAAAATACCGTATACAGCTTGGGCAGGGCGAGAAAGTACACCAGTAAACAGTGCAGACACATACCACTTTACGGATGGGCTTGAACAAAGATACGGAGTCAAGGCTTTAGGAACTAGAGAACGTTTATTATTCCAAAAACTAAATGGAATAGGAAACAACGAGGAAGTATTGCTGTATCAGGCATTCGATGAAATGATGGGACATCAATATGGAAATCTTCAACAAAGAATCAACGCAACTGGAAACTTGCTGGACAAAGAGTTCAGATACTTAAAACACGACTGGAGAAATCCATCTAAACAAAACAACAAGATTAAAGTGTTCGGTATGAGAGATGAATACAACACTGATACTGCAGGAATTATTAACTACACAAGCAATGCCTACGGTGTGGCTTACGTTCATGAGGATGAAAAAATCAAGATGGGTAACTCAAGCGGATGGTATGCAGGAGCCGTAACAAACAGATTCAAGTTCAAGGACATCGGAAAATCAAAAGAAAATCAGACAATACTTAAAGCAGGAGTGTTCAAGACAATGTCGCCGAAGAAGGATTATAACGGGGCATTGCAATGGACAATTGGTGGAGATGTATTTGTAGGTATTAATGACATGAAACGTAGATATTTGGTTGTGGATGACGTATTCCAGGCTAAATCTGATTATCATTCTTATGGTGCTGCTTTGAAAACTGATTTAGGATATGATGTAAGATTGAGTGAGAGAACACATTTCCGTCCATATGGAGCCTTGAAGATGGAATATGGAAGATTTAACGACATCAAGGAAGACAGAGGGGAAATGAGACTGGAAGTAAAAGGGAACGACTACTTCTCAGTTAAGCCAGAAGTTGGAATGGAATTCAAATATGTGCAACCGTTAGCAGTAAGAACAAACTTGACAGTGGGACTTACAGCTGCCTATGAGAATGAGTTAGGAAAAGTTGGAGATGTGAACAACAGAGGAAGAGTAAGATACACGACAGCTGACTGGTTCGGAATCAGAGGGGAAAAGGATGACAGAAAAGGAAACGGTAAGTTTGACTTGAACATTGGAGTTGACAACACAAGATTTGGAGTAACAGTAAATGGAGGATATGATACCAAAGGTAAGAATGTAAGGGCAGGTATTGGATTTAGAGCTATTTACTAGAACGAAGAATTGGAAAGAAAGAGAAGAACTCTAACAAATAGAGATTCAATAGATGTTTGAGTTAAGGACTTGAAGAAAGAAAAAAATAAAAGGCAGTGGAACTTAGGTTTTGTTGTCTTTTTTTGTTGGGAAAATAAAAATTAAATTTTATAATATTTACACTAAATTCTGTAAAAACTGTTATTAAACAAAATAATTTACTACTACTAAAACCCATTAGAAACTAGAAGTTTTGATTCCTTGCTAAATAGTATGTAATTCAAAATTTATTAAGTATTTGTCATATAAATGGAAAATAGTATAATATTTTATGTTCTTTATTTTTTAATAAAATAATTTTAATGTTATTACTGTTTTAGCTATTTTGTTTCATTAATTTTTTATTAAACAAATCAAAAGAATATAGTTAAAATGGTTAAGTTGAGAAATTTAATTAATTTAATTTCAAGATAATTAAAAAAAAGTATTGACATTTTTTTATTAAATAAGTAAAATGTTATGGTATGTTAAAAAAAATCTGACTCAGAAAAATCTAATTATTCTATATGAATATTATATTTAATCTTGTTAATTTGATTTTGTAAGAGTTTGAGAATTGAACAAATAATGATGAATTAATTGTTTAGATGAGAGTTTAAATTAGATTGAGTATGTTATAAAAAAATTTATTAAGAAGGAGTGTTTTAATGACTAATAATCTTAGACAATTGGGAAAAGACTTGCGTACATTTGCGAAAAGATGTAAAAATGTGCATTATACTAATAATTTGTTAATTACATTTTTGTTAACGGGAATGATTATTTCAGTAAAAAATCTGTTTCCTGTAACGAAAGATTCCAGTATAGAGAGCCAAAGACAGGTAATTTCAACATCAATTAAGGATATACATCAAAATTTCAAAAGAGTGAGGACTGAAAATAATAAGCTGCTTAGAAATTCAAACCTGGAATTGATTCAGCTAATGGAGCAGGGGGATCACGTTGTAAAATCACCTTGGAGCAGTTGGCAATATGGGATAAATTATTATTATAATGATTGGCATGGGACGTATAAAGGGAAAGGCAATAAAGTTTATGAGGATGAGGTTTATCTTAGACAAAATACTTTATCTGCTAATAGGATTTCAAGATATTTGACAGATAATAAGAAAGATAATTCATATAATTTGACAAATTTGAATATTATACCTGAATATCCTGTAACAGTAAGCATAAGTGCAGGTATACGGCCAAAATCAGTAAATAAGACAGAAACTAATTTTGTACCTCAAGCACCGAGTGGAGCATTACCGCCATTTGAACCAAGAATGGTAAGCACTCCATCAAAACCGGGATCACCAAATCCTACACCACCAACATTCTTTACTCCACCAAGTCTTGTCTTTAAAGGAAAAGGATTTTCTCAAAGGCCTATTGTGGGGAATAGGACTACTGGAGGAGAAACTGGGTATACAACTACCAGATACAATAAAGTTGGTAATTCGTATGTTGCAGCTGGACAAAATGCTCAAGTCAGTCCAAGATTTAATAACTCAGTTGTTATGCAAAATTATGATGAATACAATACAACTGGCGGAACATTGGATATTACTATGGGAAGTACGACTACTTGGAGTGGGGCGAATGTTGAAGGAAAGACTACATTACCTACAAATGATGCTTCTGATCAGAGAAATTACTCGATAAATGATGATGTTGAAATAGGAACAACAGATGTTGCGGGAGGAGCAACAGTTACTAAAACAATACCACACGATCCATTTATAATTTATTATACTTCTCCAGGAGCAACTTTGACTCATACATTAAAACCTGGAAATGTTCAAGAAGGATGGATATTTGATACTGAGTATTCAGGGAGTGGTTCATCAAAAAGTTACACTCCAAAATGGGATACTGTAAATGCTTTTATAAGTGATTCAAGAGATCATGATACTACAATAAAAGGAAATTATAAAGTTACAGATAATGGAACGGGTGAAGAAACAAAAATATTCTTTAGTTACAATCCATCAGGAGTAGGTGGAAAACCTTATAATCCTAATCAAAATCAATGGGGATGGAGTGACGGAACTGGACAAGATGTAGAAAGAAAAGCAGTATTTAATGGAAATTTGGAATTAAATGGAATAGCTTCTACTAATAATACAAATGTATTAGTCGGATTAGAACATCAGTTATGGGCAAAAGATCCATTATCATCTGATGCAGCAGATCAAGCTGAATGGAATAAATCAAATTCTAATACTACATTGGAAAATAAAGGGGAAATAACATTAAAGAGTGGAAATAACCTTGTAGGAATTATGATTGATGTTGAACATTCCAATGATAAGAATAAAAAACGTCATAAAACTATAAATAGTGGTAAAATAAATGTTAATAGTAATAATAGTATCGGAATAGATTTTGGTTCATATTCTTTTGGATATTTGCAGACAGATGTTTCGTTAGGGACAATAAATGTAAATGGAAAAAATAACTATGGATTTAGAATGTCAACTCCACAAATTAAAGATGGTGGGGGAAATATTATGACTCAAGGAAGTTATAATAATGGAGCTGTTATAAAAAATACAGATTACTATGACTGGGGTATGAGTGTTGATGGAGGAAATGGTAAAATAACAGTTGGTGGAGAAGAAAACGTAGGAGTTTCTATTTCTCAATCATTAGGTATAACTAATCCTAAAACAAATACAGCATATGCTGACACAAATCCAATTCATAATATAACAAATTTGGATATAGAAGTTAAAGGTAATAAGACAGTAGGATTTTTAAGAAATAAAAATTATTCGAGCAATAATACAAACGATATAGTTTTAAACGACACAACTGTAAGAGATTTGAACTTCGGAGATGGTGCAAAAGGAAGTACACTTGTACGTAGTGATAAATACGGAATTCTTCTTAATAAAACTATAAATTCCACTAAAGGCTCTACTGGAAACAGCTTTGTACAATCTAGTAATGGTGGATATGTAACAAATCAGGGGACTTTATCAAGCAGCCTTGATAAATTTACGGGAATGGTATCATCAGGAAGTGATGGGACAACTAAATCTAAAGTTTCTAATACTGGGACTATTACGCTTACAAGCAACTCGGATGATCTTGTGGGATTGGCGGCACTAAATAATGCAGATGTTGCTAATACAGGAACGTTGAAGGTTTTGGGGACAGGTAAGAATAAGGCTGGAATATATAATAATGGTACAGGAACTGCAACTATTGGAAACAATAGTAATATAGAGATTACAGGGGAATCTTCTTCTGCAGTTTATAATAACACAGGAACTGTTAATATTAGCGGAACAAATTCAATTACTGCAAATAACGGTTCTGTTGGAATATTTTCATCAGGAGGGACTGTTACTTCGACTTCTGGTAACAATTTAAACATAACTGTAAATGATACTGTTAAAAAAGGATTGGGTGTTTATGCCGAAAATGGTGCAAATGTAAATCTTTCTGGTGCTAAGATTAATGTTCAGAACGGTGCAGCGGGAGTAACTGCCGAAGGTACCGGTACAAGTTTAAATTTACAAGGTTCAACTTTGACATATAATGGTGATGGTTATGCGATTTATGCGAATAATGGCGGAAATATAGACTTATCCAATAACGCTACTATAAATTTATATGGAAAGGCTACAGGATTTGAAAAAAATACTTCAACTGTAAATTTGACAGGTTCAACTATACATATTTACTCTAACGATGTTACAGTTGTCAATGTAAAAGATGGTGGAACTTTGAATACTACTGGGTTGCAGGCTAATGTAGGGGTGATGTCTGGGGCAGGAGCTCTTTCAATAAACTCTTCTCACGGATTTACTGGTTATAAATTGGCTGCAATAGATGGATTGACAGCTTATAATGTGTATAATATTGATAAAAGCATTGCGGCTGATGATACTCAGCAAAATAATGATTCATATGTGTTTACAAAAAACTTGCTGGTACAAAGAGCTGTAACGAACTTAAAGGCTGGAAATAATGTAAAAGCTGTTCTAAGTGGTGCAGATATGACAAAAATAGGACTTTCGTCTGTTGTAGGGCTGGATATGAGTTCAAGTAAAAATGCGACTTCCAATAATGAAGCTCAGATAAATCTTGAGGCAAATACTACGGTAACTGCTGACAGATCTGATTCTGGCTCAGGTGGAGTAGGACTTTATATAAATTATGGAAAAGTGAATACAGCTGCTTCTGCAATTGTAAATGTGGAAAAAGAGGCTAATACTGTCAATAATAATGCAGTAGGAATTTACTCTGTAAATGGTTCGGAAGTGAATAATGCCGGAACTGTAAATGTAGGAGGAAATAATTCTATCGGAATTTTAGGAATGGGATTCAGGGAAAATACCTCTGGAGCAGTCGTTGGAGCTGAATTTGGAACAGGTGCAGCTGGACAGGGAAAATCAGTTGTTTTAAACAGCGGAAAACTTAATCTGGATGGAGAAGCTGCGACAGGAATTTATATGAAAAATAATTCTGGTGCCACATTATCAGATATAACGGCTACAAATACAGGAACAATAACAATGTCAGGAAATGGTGCTGTCGGAATGTCTGGAGCAGGAGCAACACTAAAAAACAATAATATCATAAATATTACTGGACAAAAGGCGGTAGGAATATTTGGTAATGCAAATTCGGCTTTATCAAATACAGGAACTATAAATGTAGGTGCTTCTGCCACTACTGATCCTGTAAACATCGGTATGTTTACAAATGACACAGGAACTTCGCTTACAAATGACGGAACTCTTAATATTGGTAAAAATTCTTACGGAGTTTACGGTAAAAATGTAACTACAGGAGCAAATTCCAAAATAAATGTAGGAGATAATGGAGTTGGAATATTCTCAAACGGGAATTCTGTGACTGTAAATGGTGAATTAAATATAAATCCTAACGAAGCTGTCGGAGTATTTACATCTGGAAATGGTGCTATGAATGTAGCAAATAATGCAAGTAAAGTTGCAATTGGTGATGGTTCGTACGGGTTTGTGCTTAGAAGTGGAGGAACCTCTGAAAGAATACAGGCAAATGGGGGAACTACAGGACTTGCACCTACAACATTTACAAGTAATACTTCAAATGTAACATTGGGAAATCAGGCTGTATATGTTTACTCGGCAGATACTTTGGGAACAATTACAAATAAAACTGCAATAACTACAACTGGAAGTAACAACTACGGATTGTATGCGGCAGGAAACGTTGTAAATGAGGCTTCGGCAAATATGAACTTAACTTCAGGTGCAGGAAATGTCGGAATTTACAGTATAGAAAATGGGAATGCCAAAAACTATGCAACAATAGATGTAGGAACATCTGACAGGGAAAATAAATTTTACAGTATTGGTATGGCTGCAGGATATTACAATGAAGACACAAGAAGACTTGAACAGACAGGAAACATTGAAAATCACGGAACAATAAATGTAAATAATGAATATGGAATCGGAATGTATGCTGTAGGAAGCGGTTCAAAAGCGATAAACTACGGTACAATTAATCTGGATGGAAAAGGTACGACAGGAATGTATCTGGATCAAAATGCAGTAGGAATAAATTATGGTACAATCCAAACTTCTGCTAATCCATCAAAAACTGGAATAATAGGAGTTGCAGCATTAAATAACTCGGTAATTAAAAACTATGGTAGAATAATTGTTGCTGGAACTGGAAATATAGGTGTCTATACTGCTGGTAACGGGACTTATTCCCAAGAGACAAGTTCAAATCCTGCTCAAGGTGGAGTATTAACTACTGGAAGCATTACAGCTTCTAATGGTGCGACAGACAAGAAAAATGATGAACAGGTGCCAACAGATAAAAAAATCGCAGGAATAAACATAATTGCTCCAGCAGGTGCTAAAATTGCAAAAATCGAAAGAAATGGAGTTCCAGCCTCAATTGATTCTGTTGATACTGTAAAACCAGTACCACAGCCTCAATATGTTACAGTAAACTCTACTTCATTAATTGATCTGAGTAAATTAAATAATGGTATTACAAATGTAAACTTGTCAAGAGCCTCTTCTTTAGGAATGTATGTTGACACATCAGGAGTTAATTACACTAAACCTATTGAAGGACTGCAACATTTGAATTTAAGCAATGTTAATTTGATTTTTGGTTCAGAAATATCAAAATATACTCAAAACAAGGATATCGAAGTCGGGGATAACATCTTAAAACCTTTCAATGACGTTTTAGCTCCATTAGCACAAAATGGATTGACTATGTCGTATATTTCGGGAGCATTGAACTGGATTGCAACTGCAACATATAAGACAGATGGAACACTGGCGAAAGTCTATATGTCGAAAATTCCGTATACCGCCTATGCAAAATCAGGGGATAGAAATAACTATAATTTCCTTGACGGATTGGAACAGAGATATGGAGTGGAAGGACTAAATTCACGTGAAAAAACATTGTTCAATAAATTAAATGAAATTGGAAAAGGTGAATCCAGAATTTTTGTTCAGGCTGTAGACGAAATGAAAGGGTACCAATATTCAAATACACAGCAAAGAATTACAAGTACAGGTAATGCACTGGATACAGAATTTTCATACTTAAAAAATGAATGGAGAAATCCGTCTAAACAAAACAATAAAATTAAAGTGTTTGGTATGAAGGATGAATACAACACTGATACAGCTGGAATTATTAATTACACAAATAATGCCTACGGTGTGGCTTATGTTCATGAAGATGAAAAAATTAAGATGGGTAACTCAAGCGGATGGTATGCAGGAGTTGTAACAAACAAATTTAAATTCAAGGATATTGGACACTCAAAAGAAAACCAATCTATGATTAAAGCTGGAATATTTAAAACAATGTCGCCAAAAGCGGATCACAATGGAGCATTACAATGGACAATCGGTGGAGATGTATTTGCAGGGATTAACAGTATGACACGTAAATATTTAGTTTTAGATGAAATATTCCAGGCAAAATCTGATTACCATTCTTATGGTGCGGCTTTTAAAACTGACTTGGGATACGATATAAGATTGAGTGAAAGAACACATTTACGTCCATATGGAGCATTAAAAATGGAATATGGAAGATTTAACGACATCAAGGAAGACAGAGGAGAAATGAGATTAGAAGTAAATGGAAATGACTATTTCTCAGTAAAACCGGAAGTCGGTATGGAATTTAAATATGTTCAGCCACTTGCAGTAAGAACGAATTTAACAGTAGGGTTAAAAGCGGCATATGAAAATGAAATCGGAAAACTTCAGGAAAAAAATCAGGCAAGAGTAAGATACACTACAGCTGGATGGTATGATCTTGCAAATGAAAAAGAAAATAGAAGTGGAAACGGTAAATTTGACTTGAATATTGGAATCGACAACACAAGATTTGGAGTAACAGTAAATGGAGGATATGACACTAAAGGTAATAATGTAAGAGGTGGAATAGGATTTAGAGCTATTTACTAATTCCAAATATTAAAGTAAAATTATTTTAATTAAAAAATTGAGGACAGTGGAACTTAGGTTTTACTGTTCTTTTTTCTATTTTATACTATTTCCCATTTAAATAGCGAATGTTTAATAACAGTTTTTACTATTTTTATTATGTTTTTTCTTTATTTATTTTCGCAGGATTGCTCATTGCCGCAAATCCTTATCTTGCAGTAAAGATTTATCCTGATAATTAAAATTGTGGCAAGATTGCTACGCAATAATCTATGGCTAGTCTACGACATTTTTCTGCACTGACAAAAAACTCGCTATGCTCAAACAGTATTGCCAATACAGAAAAATGCTCCGACGGTTAAACTATGTTTAAAAAATGAAAATTATATTTTAATTATTTGAAAATATTAGGTTTATACCCTTTATTAGAAAAGTTTGTAAAAATTCGTTATTTAAATGGAAAATAGTATAATACTACCCCCTATTTAAAAAATAGAAATAAAATTCTATAACAATTAATTTGATAGCCTTATAAAAAAAATCAAATTTAATTTTTAAGTATCCATCTTAAGGACTTTTATAATTTTTTTATAAATATTATGACTAATAATAGTTTTTTCTATTTCTTATTGAATTTTTTTGTAACGTAAGGGCATCAAACGCCATGCCCTTTTTCGCAATAACAGTTATTTTAACATGTATAACTGGCTACTACTTAGAGATAATGGCGAAACGTTCTACGAACTACTCCGCTTTACGCAAAACTTTCTTATAAAGAAAAAATAAAACTCGCTTCGTAAAACTACGCTCACTTTCGCAAATAAGAGTTATTTTAACATAAATAAATTTTAATATTATAAAAATTATGGCGAAAGAAATACATTTGTATTTAGTTATTTTTCCTTTAACAAAATTTTGCTTATTTAGTATTTTTAAAATATAAAAGCCTAAAACTTAAATATGATAATCTTTATGATTTAATATAGAATGTCGTGATTTTTTTGGAATGAAAACGACTAAACACATTTATGTGTTTCTTTCGACAGAATCTTTATAGCAAATATATTTTATAGAGTTGTTCTAATCTTTATTTGCGAAAGTGAGCGTTAACGAGTTTCGTTTTCATAGTACTTCAAGTTTATCCAAATAATAAAGTTTAGACTACTTTCTCAAATAAAATTTGGGAATATTTCAAAAAAATGCTTAGACGAGCCAGGGTTAGTGCGTAGCACTTTCGCCATTCTCTTTAATATGTCATTATTTAAATATGTTAGAATAACTATTATTGCGAAATGAAGGGAAATGGCGATTGATTTCCCTTGCTTATATAAAAAGAAAAAATATAGGATTATGAAAAACATATATTAACAATAAGCAGTTTTTCAAATTCTGAATAAGAATCCCTTATATGGATACTTAATGATAAAATTTAATTAAAGGATATTTTAATAGTTACATAGATTGTATAATAGCATAATCTTGTAAAAAAACTTTAATTCCATAAATTTATTTCTACTATTTAAATGGGAAATAGTATAAAATATCTGTTGACAAATTTTTTATATATTGTTCAATAAATAGAACAACGAAAATAAAAGGAGTGAGAAATATGATAGCTACAAATTATTCTAATATTAGAAATAATCTAAAAAAATATTGTGACAAGGCAACACGAGATTCTGAAACAATAATTATAACTAGAAAAAATGATGAAAATGTTGTGTTGATGAGTATAGACGAATACAATAATTTGATGGAAAATTTGTATATTATGTCTAATAAGGATTATTATAATGAATTACTTAAAAGAAAGGAAGAAGTTGAAAAAGGGAAAGTTGAAAAACATGATTTAATTGAGGTGGAATAATATGAATATAAATTGGAATAGTAAAGCATGGAAAGAATACTTAGAATGGCAATCAAAAGATAAAAAAATTGTTAAGAAGATTAATGAAATTATTAAAGATATTCAGAAAAATGGGAATGAGGGGTTAAATAAATCTGAGCCTTTAAGACATGGGTTAAGTGGTTATTGGAGCAGAAGGATAACTGACAGGCATAGATTTATTTATAAATTGACTGAAAATGAGATTGTGATAATTGCTTGTGCCAATTATTATAAATAGTTTTAATAGAAGATTTTAGTATATTTTGAGATAAGAAGTAGAGGATTTAATAATAAGTTCTCTCTTTTTTATTTTCTTTCGGAACCAATAAATTTAATTTTATTTAAAAAAAATATATATAAATATTATAAAATTATAGAAAAATATTATAAAATTAATATTTCATTTTGAAATTTTGTGAGTTATAATTGGGTTAAGAACGTAAAGAATTTTTTAATTTTTATTAAATCTTTTAAAAATTGAACTGGTTTTTTTGCATGAAAAAAGCAAATGTTATTTTCTCTGTGTGTGTTTTATTATTACGAAATATTAGAATTAAAGTCTTATCCTACACAAATTTTAAAATATTTGATTTATTTGGCACAGCTTTGGAGAAGTTTAATATTAAAAATATTGACACATTTTATTACAAAAAATTAGATTTTTTTTATTTTAAAATTAATTGTTGATTGAAAATATAAATTTAACTGGAAGAGTTCATAGATATGAAATCACTAAAATCACTTTAAATCACTTTTTATGCTACTTTTCCAGTTAATATTAACAAAATCGTTTTAATTTAAATATAAAAATTATAGCTAATTTACCCCATTCTAAAATTTATGTGATTTTATCGGTTCAATTTTCAAGAGTTTGTAGTGTGTTTGAGAGTATTGATTTTATTAAGTTTATAAAATTTTACGTTTAACTAAAGTTATATTTACAGGGAGGAAAAAATGAATAATTTTAGACGGATAAAGCAGAGTTTGAGAACATTTGCAAAAAGGTGTAAGGATTTACACTATACAGATGATTTGTTAATTACATTTTTAATAACAGGAACACTTTTTACAACAGTTAACGCATTTTCAGCAGTAGAAAGCACAAGCATAGAAAGTCAAAGACAGGTAATTTCCACATCTATCAGAGGAATACAGCAGGAACTGAAAAAAACAAAGGCAGAAAACAATAAATTACTTAAAAATACAAATTTAGAATTAATTCAATTGATGGAACAAGGAGATCATGTGACAAAATCACCTTGGAGCAGCTGGCAATACGGAATGAATTATTTTTATAATGATTGGCGTGGAACTTTTAGAGGACGTGGGGATAAAAAACAAAAATATCCTTATGAAGGAATCTTTGAGCGAAGTGACGACATATTCTTAAGATCAATTTCCAGCGACAGTGTCCATTATGACTCATACACCTCAGCAGCAAATGCACTTGGTAAATACAGACACCCGGCAACAACTTCTTCAAACCAGGTAAGATCTAGATATGGACTGGAAAATTCAGAAATACGTTATGAACCAGTGGTACGTATCGAACTTGGAGCCTCAGTAAAACCAAAGGAAATAGTAAAATCGCCAGTAACAGTAACACCTCCAAGAATACAGGTGAACACAGTTACTCCTTTGAGCACACCAGCAGCCCCAAGTGCTCCGAATCCGCCAACAATAGAAATAGACAAATTCAATCCTGTAGCACCGAATCCGATAACAGTTGATTTGCCAACACCACCGACGTTTAATATTAAATTGGGTTCGTATCGGAATTATATGACACAAAACTTTTTAGGAGATGTGGATGGTGGACGACATACAGGGGATGGGAAGTCATACGGAACTTCTGATAGTCCAAGAATAAATGGAGCTGATTTAGGAAATTCGACGGTTATTTATGCTTGGGCAACTCCAAGTGGACATGTTCCAGGGGCGAAATTTGATTCAGCATTACTAAAAGCATATTTTGACTATACTTACCGTGGAGGTTCTGGAGGAGGCACGGCAACAGTAGAAGGAGATGTGAGGATAGATTCTATTAGGGGAAATATCCAAGATCCTGATCCTGTTAATAGACCATGGAATAATCAACCCTTTTTAGTTGGTGGTTCAAGAATAGCTACTCTTGACAATGCACAGAATGGTGGGACAATATTAAATAAAGCAACTGTTCGTATGATTGGACCACTCGTTGTAGGGTATGAGATACAAAATGATGATGCAGGAACAGGAAAAAGAGAAGTAATAAACTCTGAAGTTGGTGGAACATTAACAGATGAGTCAGAACCAACAGATGCTGCTTTAAATGGAGTGTTTGGAAATAATTCATCACTTGATTTGAATTTGGCTCCAAATCTTGGGGGAAAAGGGACAGGAACTTATGGGCAAACAAAAATAACGGTGAAAAAAGGATATACTGGGTATAAAGTAGGAATGATATTAACTCATGAAAAAGATGACCCATCACCGACTACAAATTATTATCGTTTAATAAATAATGGTGTAATCTCATTTAAGGGAGATAGTTCTATAGGAATACAAGTATATGCTCCACCTGCAGGTGCCCCTAACACGGTGGTACAGGTAATAAATGGAGAAAGTGTTGGCGGAAACAAAATAATATCATTAGGTGGAATAAAAAGTTATGGATTAAAACTTTCTTCGAGAATTTTGGAAGGAGCAGGTAATAATAAGTCTAAATTTGAGAATAGAGGACAGATAAATATTTCAGGAGGAAATGGTGAAGAGCAATCTCTTTCATCAGGAATTGCTGTATTAGAAGATAACAGCATGCAGGGAACTAAAGCAATAAGAGCATATAATAATTTAGTAAAGAATGTTAATGGCGGAACAATACATGTTTTAGGTGGACAAGGTAACAGTGGAATGGTTTTGAAAGTAAAAGCCAACGACGATATTACTAATACGGAAAATGCTAAAATTAGAGTTACAGGAACTAAAAATATTGGTATGAGGGTGGATTTGGGAGCAGTAACTACAGATGACCCTGCTACTACTTTTACGCCTAAAGCTATAAATAAAGGAACAATTACTATAAATGATGATCAAGCTGGTAGTACAGGAAATATTGGAATGGTTGCAAATAATTCGGATGGTAAGAGTAAAGCGGTTGCCGAAAATGTGTACCTTGCAAAAATAAATTTTACAGGTAAATCAACAAAGGCAATTGGGATGTTCTCACAAAATGGTGGAGAAATTCTAAATAAGGGAGAAATCACGGGAGGAAGTACAAAGGCTAAGTTAGAAGGAACTTTAGGAATGGTAGTGCAACCTGCTGATGCTAAGAAAAATATGGTGGCTTCAAGTGGTATAAACGACGATAAAGGAAAAATAGATTTAACAGGAAATAAAGTTACAGGAGTGTACAATCAAGGAACGTTTGTAAATAAAGGGAAAATTGCTACTTCTGGAGAAGGGGCAATAACATTATACGCAAAAGGAAAGGACTCAGTTACAGATATATATTCTGGAACTATAACAGCTAAAAACAAGGCTTTGGGGCTTTTTGCAGATGGAGCTACTGTAAAATTAGGAGGAGGTTCTAAAGCGTTAACATTGGAAGCTGATGGTGAAGGAACTTTGATGTTTTATAATTACACTAAGACAGTAACAGGTGGGGTAACAAACTATAGTAATACTGATGGTAAATTTTCGCTTCAAAATGATGTGACTGCTGAATTGAAAAATGGAGCGACTGGATTCTACTTTAGGGATACTACGCCGGGTTCAGGTTCAGGAACAACGACTGCTAGCCAGTTGAACAGTATGTTTGGAGGTTCTGTATCAGGGAAAAAATTAAAAATGTCACTGGATGAACATTCTACTTTATTTGTGTTAGATAATAAGTCGCCTAATAAAACGGCTGTTAATTTGTCAGATGTAGATCCAGATGCAATAAATAAACATTTAGGTAATCATGTAGAAGTGTCTGGAAAAAATTACAAGGCATATAAAGTTTCTAAAGGGACATTGAATGTTAATAAAGATGTTAATTTGGATAATCATACAAGTGTTGGTGGTTCAAAGATAGACGATTATTATAGGGTAGAATTTATAAATTCGTCTGTTACAGTGGCAAAAAATCAGACTATAAGCGGGACTGACGCAGGAAAACTTGATCAAGTGATAGCTCAGGCTAACTTTGAAGGGGCTACGAAATCTGATACTATACAAGTTACAAATAACGGAACGATAAATTATTCTAAAAAAGGTGCAACAGCGGTAGTTGTGGATTTTGGGCAAGCTACAAATAACGGGCTTATTAAAATGGATGCAGCCAATGGTAGTACAGAAACAAGTGTAGGATTGTTTGGAGCTTCCAATTCTATTTTGAAAAATTCTTCAACTGGAGAAATCCAGCTTGGGAAAAATGGAGTAGGAATTTGGGGTAAAAATAACATAAAATCATCAGTCAGCACTTGGAGCAAAAATATAAATATTGAAAATGCAGGTAAAATTACAGGACTTGCAGGAAAAGAAAATATCTTTGGAATATATGCCGATAACAGTAAAGTAGCAAGAGCAGATTCAAAAGTTTTCCATTCAGGAACAATAGACTTGTCACAAGCTAAAAAGAGCATTGGAATACTGATGAACAAGGGAACATTGACTTCAACTGGAAATATATCCGTTAATGATGCCAGTGTTGGAATAACTGCAGAGGATTCAGATATAACAATAAATGGTGGAACTCATACGATAGGAGAAAAATCAGCAGGATTTTCAGTAAAAGGCAATACTAAACTATTAGGAAATTCTGGGAATATTTCAATAACAGGAAATGGTTCAGCTGCATATTTGTTAGAAAGTGGAACATTTACTTCTGGAACTAATTTTAAAGATAATTTGACATTAACTTCTACAAAGAAATATACATATATAAATACGAAAAATAGTACGTTAAACTATGAAAATACAAAAACTATAAACAATGATGAAACTGTATTTGTAAATTCAAATAATTCAACTATTAATTTATTAGCGGGAACTGTTATTACTTCTAAAAATCAAAAAGTAACAGGGATTTATTCAGACAATTCACCTGTATCAAATGCTGGAATATTATCATTGACAGGTGATCAATCGTCTGCTTTATATGGGAAAAATGGTTCAGACTTGATAAATAGTGGTAAAATTACTATTGGAAAAAATGGTTCAGGAATATATGGTATAGATAGTAGAGGAATCAACTATGGTGAAATAACTATAGGTGAAAAATCTGTTGGAATGCGTGCAGAAAATAATGTAGTAACAAATAGGGCAACTGGAAAAATAATCAGTACAGGAGTTAAGGCGATAGGAATGTCCCAAAGTGGTGGAGATGGGGATATAGTAAATGAAGGTAAAATAACATTGACAGGTGATCAGTCCATTGGAATGCACTCTGAAAATGCAAAAAATACGCATGCTCCAGTTCATCAGGTTAGAAATGAAGGGGAAATCACAGTAGGAGATTCTTCTTCGGCTGCAAGTCCAAGTATAGGAATGTATTCTGCAAACAATCTGGATAGTCATATTGTTAATGAAGGTAAAGTAAAAGCGGGGGCGAAATCAATAGGAATATACGGTGGAAATGTAAGATTAGGCGGTGTTCCGAGTGGAGTAGCTTCGGAAACTTCGGCGGGAGATGGAGGAATAGGAGTTTATTCTGACAGAGGAAAAGTTGAAATAGAAGAAGATGCAAAAGTTTCTGTTGGGAAATCACTGGGAGATAAGCAAGAAGGAGTAGGTGTTTATCTGGCTGGAAATAACAGAACTCTTGAAAGTGATACTGATAAGTTGACGATTGGTGACGGTTCATTAGGATATGTTATGACAGGACAGGGAAATACCGTTAGAACAGGGAAAGCTGGAACAACAGGAAAAATCACTTTGAACAATAATTCTGTTTTCACTTATTCGTTAGATAAAACAGGAACTATAACAAACTACAATAATTTAAAATCAAACGGAAATGAAAATTATGGAATCTATGCTTCGGGTTCTGTTGAAAATAGAGGAAACATAGACTTTAGAAATGGAATAGGAAATGTTGGGGCCTACAGCTATACAAAAGGAGCCACAACTACACCTAATGCAATAAAGAATTATGGAACAATAGATGTTTCAGGTTCAGATGTAATGACAGATCCTAATAATAGAAAATATGGAATAGGAATGGCCGCAGGATACAGTGAAGAATCTCCAGCTGGTTCAGGAAATAAAGTTACAAGAGGGCTTGGAAATGTAGAAAATCACGGAATAATAAGAGTTACAAAACCTGACAGCATAGGAATGTATGCCACAGGAGCAGGTTCAGTTGCTTGGAATGCCAACAGAATAGAACTTAGCGGAAATAAACGAAATATAGGAATGTTTGTTGAAAATGGAGCAAGAGCCATCAATACAGGTACAATTACAACAGTTGGTTCAAATAATAAAAGACAAATAGGAATAGCAGTTGTAAAAGGAATACTGGATAACAGAGGAACAATAAACATCAATGCGGAAGGCGGATATGGATTACTTCTTGTGGGTGCAACCGTTATAAACCGTGGTGAAATAAACATAACAGCCACTGGAGGAGCACAAAAGGTAAAAGATGTAAAAGCGGCAGATTTATCAAAAACAATAGGTGACTTTGGAATTGATAAAGTCAAAATTGATGCACCGGCAGGAGCAAGAGATGCTACAATAACTGTAAATGGTGTAAGACAGACTCCTAAAGTAGTACATGTTGTAAATGTACCAAATAAAAAACCTAACGAAATATCAACATCAGGAATTGGAATGTATGTAGATACATCAGGTATTAACTATACTCGGCCAATAAATAATTTAGGTGCATTGACTTATTTGAAGGAAGCAGATTTGATATTTGGAGTGGAAGCTACAAAATATGTAAATGATAAGACAATTCAGCTGGGACAAGATATAATAGCTCCATACAATCATACAATCAGAACATCAGGAATAGAAAAATGGGCCATTTATTCAGCGTCATTAACTTGGATGGCGAGTGCAACTCAATTGCCTGACTACACAATAAGAAATGCCTATTTGACAAAAATCCCGTATACAGTATTTGCAGGAGATAAGAAAACAACGAGGGATACTTTTAACTTTACTGATGGATTGGAACAAAGATACGGTGTAGAGGCTATCGGTTCAAGGGAAAAACATTTGTTTGATAAATTGAATAGTATAGGAAATAATGAAAGAATTCTATTACAACAGGCATTTGATGAAATGATGGGACATCAATATGGAAATACGCAGCAAAGAATCAACGAAACAGCTTCATTACTGGATAAAGAATTTACTTATTTAAAACACGACTGGCGAAATCCATCTAAACAAAATAACAAAATTAAAGTATTTGGTATGAGAAATGAGTATAATTCAGATACAGCCGGAATTATTAACTACACAAGCAATGCTTACGGAGTGGCCTATGTTCATGAAGATGAAAAAATTAAAATGGGTAACTCAAGTGGTTGGTATGCAGGAGCTGTAACAAATAGATTCCGATTTAAAGATATTGGACACTCAAAAGAAAATCAGACTATACTTAAAGCTGGAGTATTCAAGACAATGTCGCCGAAAAAGGATCATAATGGAGCATTGCAATGGACAATCGGTGGAGATGTATTTGCGGGAATTAACGATATGAAACGTAGATATTTAGTTGTAAATGAAATCTTCCAGGCTAAATCCGATTATCATTCTTATGGAGCAGGAATTAAGACAGATTTAGGATATGATATAAGAATGGGGGAAAGAACTCATTTACGTCCATATGGAGCTTTAAGAATGGAATATGGGAAATTTAACAACATAAAAGAGGATAGAGGGGAAATAAGACTGGAAGTAAAAGGAAATGACTACTTCTCAGTTAAACCAGAAGTTGGAATGGAATTTAAATATGTTCAACCAATGGCAGTAAGAACGAACCTTTCGTTAGGATTAACAGCTGCCTATGAAAGTGAACTAGGGAAAGTTGGGGATGTAAACAATAGAGGAAGAGTAAGATATACAACGGCTGATTGGTTCAGAATAAGAGGAGAAAAAGATGACAGACGTGGAAACGGTAAATTTGACTTAAACCTTGGTATTGATAATACAAGATTTGGAGTAACAGTAAATGCAGGGTACGACACTAAAGGTAAGAATGTCAGAAGTGGGATCGGATTCAGAGCCATTTACTAACTTATAAAATCCTCAAGAATTTAAGTTAAGAAATTAACTTGAATAACTAAGAACAGTGAAATTTAATTTTTGCTGTTCTTTTTTTTTGAAAATATTGCTTTTGTAAAAATACTATCAACAAGACGAAATATCTGAAAAATATCTGTAATAATGATAAACAAAGTTTTTTCTGTAGAACGGGTAAAGGTAGAATATCTATTAAAATAAGGAATAAAAAATAGGTTAAATATTCTTCAGAATAGGTTATAGATACAATATATAATAGGATTATAATGAAAAGAGGAAGAGAAAAATATAAAGATTAATTAAGATAATAAAAAAATTCTTTAAAATAATATTTGTAAAAGATTGTTATTTCTTAAAAAATATGGTACAAATTATATTGTAAAAACAGAAATTACTAAGAGAATAAAAAGTATAAATTCTAATTAAGAAGGGGAAATAAGTGAATAGTGTAATTTTAGAACTTTCTACAATGGAAGATAAAATAATAGATAATACAGGAATGTATAGTTTTATGATTTATGAAAAATTAGCTGGGGTGTTAGGAATCGAAAAAAAGGAAGAACTGAGGGTTTCTAATATTTTTGGAGAGTTTTTTAATCAAATGATTCAATTGAAGAAAGATAAAAAATGTAGAATTAGGGTGGTAACTAAATCGCAAAAGGTTTTTTCTAATTTACAAAAGCGATTATTTGAGATAGCTGTAAATAAAGAAAAAATCATAATTGGTGAAGGAATTTTTAGGTTAGACGGAATTGTAACAAAAAATAATACTTGGTGTGGTGAATATGATTTACAAAGAGAATTGGATAATTTGGATACGGAAGTAGTTGATTTTTATGAAGAGGTGAATTTAAAAATTGTTAATCCTATTCTAATAAATAAAAAATCTATTTTTGGATTTGAGAGAATATTGGAAATTATTTTGGAAAATGTAAAAAATGAAGTAGAATTTGAAATGGAAGGGTTAAAAGAGAGTATTTTAAATTCGATCACGGTAAAAAGAGAATTGTACAGGGAAAAGAGAGTGGATTTATTGAATAGCAAAATAAAAAAAGCATATTTAGGAGATATTGAAATTGTATTACAAGGATATTATGGGCAAATGCTTTTGAGTTTTCTTCAGTATGTGAAATATGCTGGAGTGGGAGAATTTAGGGAATGTGGTTTTGGAGAAATGATAATCAGAAATTAATAAAAAAATAAAATAAATTTTTAAGGAGTGGAAATGGATAAAAATAAAACATTCAAAGAAGTATTGGACGAAAATAAATTTTTAGTTAGTATTGAAACTGTGAAAATAAAAGATTTTATTTTTTCAACAAATAAATTGAAATTAATTAGAGGAGCGAGTTATCTTTTGGATTATATGAATCAGGTGGAAGTGCCAAGAATATTGAGAAAGTACGGGTTGGAATATAATACAAAAGGGCTTGTAGATAAAATTTATGATATTAGTGATGATGAAGAATTTTTAAGAAAGGTAGACGAAAAAATAGATGGTGCTATTGATAAAAGAATATTGTATGTTGGAGCGGGGAATGCTAAATTTTTGGTTGAAAATGAAAAAGATGCTAAAAATATTTGTAAAGAGATAAAAGAACTTTATAGTGAAATTGCTCCGAGTGCAAAAGTGGTAGCTGAGTTTCATCCTATGGAAAAAGATGAAAAAATATGGGATGCGATTGATGAGCTGGCACAAAAGACTGCTGAAAAAAAAAGTGAAGGATTCCCAATGTTAAATATTGATTTGCCGTTTGCTGTGAAGTGTGATTTGTCGGGAACGGAACCAGCAGTTGTGAGTTGGAAAAGTATAAAAAGTGTAGAAAATGATTTAGACAGTATAGATATTCATAAAAGTGGTTATGATTGGAAATTAAATAATGAAAAGAGAAATAGTGAAGGAATAGTGAAATTTCAGAATGACACTGACAAACAGAAAAAAGATACGATAAAAGCAATTGAAAATGTTATCAAAGAAAGTGGATTGAACATTAGTGAAGAAAGTGCAGTAAAAATTAAGTATTCTAATAAAATGATTAAAGATGATGTGAATGAAATTGGATTTTATTCGATTATAAAGAAAGCTCTTAAAGATGATATTCATTTGAATACTGAAATTGATGATTATGCTGTAGGTGATAATTTTATTGGGTTTATTTATAGTGATGGAGATGGACTTGGAGACTTTTTAAAAAATGTAAAAAAAGTTTATACAACTGAAGAAGAATATTTAAAATTTATGAGAAAATTTAGTGTTATTTTGGATAGAAATACGAAATATGTGTTGAAAGAAGTTATTAAGGAAATGTATGAAAAAGGTAAATTTGTGAAGAAAAAACCGATTTTGAAAGATGGAAAATTTGTGAAAGATGAAAAAGGGGAAAATATTGAAAAATCTGTAATTGGAGAATTTCTGATTGTTGGTGGAGATGATGTTTGTGCAGTATTTCCAGCGGATTTGGCACTAGAAATTTCAGCAGAATTTCAAAAGCAGTTTGAAGAGAAAATGAACAAATTTACTGAAAATGAAAATAAGAATAATGAAGTGAAAAATTCAGAAAATATAACTTCTTCTTGTGGAGTTGTTATTGCAAAAGGGAAAATACCGATGTTCCAACTATTTGAGCAAGGACTCAAGTTGCAAAAATTGGCTAAAGGGAAAAGATACAATGAAAATCAGATTAGAGATGAAAAAGCAAAAAGAACGGGATATATTGATTTTCAGGTAATTGGTAATGAAGGAAATGTTGATATAAAAGGGTATAGAAAAAAATGGTTTGATAAATTTGATAATAAAAAAAATGAAAATAAATTACATATTTCAAAAAGGCCATATAGCATTAACAAAATAGATGATGATGTTTCTGAAAGTATTGACAAACTTATTGAAAATGTAAAAGATTTAAAAAAAGAAAATTTTCCGAATACAAAAATTCGATATATTTATGATTTAAAAAAAGATGAAACGAAAACTGATAATGAAAAAATTATGGAATCAATAAATATTTTATCTAAAATGAGCGAGGAAGATATTCAAGTTTTGAATAAATTATGGGGAATAAAAGATAAGATGAAATTAGATTTTAATAATGAAAATAAGGAATTTAAGAAACTTTTTGATAATATTTTTGATGTGTTAGAGATTTATGATTTTATTCAAAAGGATGAAAAATCTTTAGAAAAGGAGGATAATAAGAGTGGGAATTAAAATAGGATATGAAGCGAAATTATTGACACCAGTAAGTACAGCTGAAACTGGGACAATCGGAAAAGAAATTGATGTAGAAGTGAAAAGAGATAAAAACGGAATGCCGTATTTTTCAGCAAAACATATAAAAGGGATTTTTAGAGGAAAAGTTTTGGAATTTAGAAATGCTTTTGCTGGGAATAGTGAAAAATATTTTGGAGACAGTTTAACTGGAGAAAAATTTGTAGAAAAATATTTTGGAAGTGAAGGTAATAATCCAAGCAAAATTAGATTCTCAGATTTAAAATTAAAAACGGAAAAAAATCAAGAGGAAATTAATCATAAAATTGGGGATAGATATGGTGTAAAAATTAATAGAAAAACTAGAGTAGCAGAAGATAACTCATTATTTAATTACGAATTTGTAAAATCAAAAAACGTTTTTGCAGGAAATTTTGAAATAAGTGATAATTTTTTTGAAAAAAATGAAGATGAGACAAATTTAGAAAAAAATTTAAAATTTTTGCTGGCAAGTTTTTTGCATATTGATAAAATTGGAGGACTGAAATCGAGAGGACTGGGAAAAGTTGAACTTCGGGTTACTTCGGTAGAAATTGATAAGAAACATGAAACTTTAGAAAAAGAAAATGATAGATTTGAAACAATAGAGAGATTATTGGAAATTATATTAAAAAATAAACCTAAAAAAACAGAGTCAAAAAAATTAAAAGAATTAAAAAAATATAACTATACTTTGAATTTTTTAGAACTTTCGGTATTTCAAGGAAAAGTCAGACAAAACGAAGTTGAATTAAGAAATTCTTTGCAAGGATCTTCAATAAGAGGAGCAATTATTCAATATGGACTAGATAATAATTTCAAAATTGAAGATTTACTGAAAATAAAAATTGCTGAAGTGAAAAAAATTGTGAAAAAAGGTGGAGATGAGAAAGAAGAATTCAAATTAGCTAGTGGATTTAAAACAAAATATCCTGTTGAAGCAGATGAATATAAAAAGATAGATAAAGCAGTTAGTGTAATGAAAGAATATAAAGTGAATAAAAAAGATGAAAATGGGATAAAATTAGAAAGGGATTCATTAGTGTTATTGAATGCAACGGGAACAGAATTAAGCATAAAAATTGATGAAAAAACACGAACTACAGAAGAAAGTTTGTTATTTAGTACAGAATATACAGATTTGACTAATGTAGCAAATAAGGAAGAAGTTTTTTTTAAAGGGAATGTGGAAATTCCAAAAGGATTATTTGAAATTGGGAAGGAATATGAATTAAAAATTGGGAAGTATAAAACAAAAGGATTTGGAAAAGTAGAAATTAAGTTTGAAAAATACTCTGAAAAGCAAGGTATAAGTATTAGAGAGAGAATTTCAAAATTAAATAATCAAATTAGAGAAGATTTTTTAAGATTTGACAAGGAAAATAGTAAAAAAGAGGAAAATAAAAAAGAAAAAGTTTATGATAAAGACAAGTTATTAAAAGAAGGAAAACAAAAATTGATAACATTTGATTTTCTTTCAGATATGATTTTGCCATTTAACGAGGTTAGCAATGTTGGAGAGCAAATTTTAATATTATTTGGAGAATTTAGGAAAAGGTTAATTTTGAATAATAGAAGAACTTTTGTGAATGTTGAGAAATTGAGAGGTTATAACATTGTGAACAATATGAGAAAAATGGACGAAATAGTTATAACTCAAGGAAGTGTAATTTCTTATTGTATTGACAATGAGGATTTTGAGGGAATTTTGGAAGAGCTGGAAAAAATAGAAAAAGATGGAATTGGACTTAGAAGAAATGAAGGATTTGGAAGAGTAAAAATTTGTAGTGAGAGAGAATTTAAAGTGAATGGAGGGGGAAATGAATAATAATTTTGTACCTATAAGAAAAAGAAAAGAGAAGGAAGATATTAAAGGGAAAAGAAAAGAAGAATCAGAAGAACAATTGAAGGAACAACTGAGAATTTATGAAAAAGAATTGAGAGAAAAAATATTGAGTGACTATGAAAAGAATGCTAATTTTAAAAAAATTTTTGATGAAATAGAAAAAAATAAGGAAGATAAGAAAAAAGTTTTAAATTTGGCACAATTTAATAGATTTTATAATTTTGTTAAAGAAAATGATTATGGTTTTTTTGATGCAGAAGATAAATTAAAAAAATTTATTGAAAAACAATTAGAAAGAAAATATGCAGTAAAATTTTATATTTTTATCTGGAATGAATTTTGTTGTCAAATTTCAAAAGGTAAGTTAAAAAATGAAATGAAAATAGAAAAGAAAAAAATAGGAGAATTTGAAGTAGAAAATTTAGTAGTAGATAATGTAAAATCTATAAAATCAGATGAAATTTTAAAAAAAGAAATAAAAGAGGAAACTGAAGTAAGATTAAAAATTATTGAAGGATATTTGCTATATATTTTAGGTAAAAAAAGAATTGATGAAAAAATGAAAAATTGAAGAAGTAATAAATTGTTCAACAGCATGGTTGTTCCCAAATTAAGATTTTTAGAAAAAATGGAGGTAAAAAATAATGGATTTTTCAACATTTAAAAATAAATATGTAATAACAGGAGAATTAACAGTAAAAACAGCTTTGCACATAGGAAGTGGAAAGGAAAAAGATGATAGGGATGCACCTTTTATTTCATTAGATGAAGATAAAAACTTTTACGTCCCAGGTTCATCGTTTAGAGGATATTTGAGTACGAAACTAGAAAGATTTTTGGATAGTGGAAATGGTTTTAAGATTAAAAATAATGGGGAAATATTAAATGAAGCGGATGTAAAATTGATATTTGGGTATACTAATTTGGATAAATTAGAAACTAAAATTGATAATAAGGATAATGAAGAGATTAAGAAGTTAAAAGAAAATAATAAAAAAATACAAGATAGAATAGTAAAAAAATTAAATGCAGAGAAATTAGATGAAGTAAAATCTTTAGCAGGAAGAATACACATATCTGATATGGAAAGTTTAACAGAAGATGTTTTTGTGACAAGAGACGGGATAAAAATAGATAGAAACACAGGTGCAACTGAAAAAGGTGCAAAATTTGACTATGATGTGGTGCCTGCAGGAACACAGTTTAATGTTCGTATAGAATTGGAAAATATTGAAGATTATCAGCTAGAATTATTGGGACTGGCGTTAAGAGATATAATGTCAAATGAAGGAGATTTACTAGGTGGAAAAACTTCGAGAGGAATTGGAAGATGTAAATTGGAAAATTTGAAAATGGAATATGTTAAAGCAGATGATGAAGAAAATTTAGCTAAATATATTTTTACTGGAAAATTTCCTTATGGAATCTCGAATCAAAATGAAATGTTTGACACAAAAAATCTTAGTTTGGAATTGGGAGAATAGAAATGGTAAAAGAATTTTTGAGATTAGAGAATAGGCTGATATTGAAATTGGAGATAGAGCCGACTTCTCCTTTGATTGTGAAATTGGGAGATAGTTCTGAAAAAAATAATAAAAAAGAAAAAAGTGAAAGTGTAATATCGTTTATAACTTCTGATTCGCCAAGAGGAAATTTAGTAAAATATGAAGGAAATTCAAAAAAAGAAGATAAAAGAAAAGGTGAAATATTTATTCCAGGTTCTACATTAAAAGGGTTGCTTAGGGAAAGATTTAATAAAATTTATGATATAAAAAAAGATGATGAATTGAATTTTAAGGCAGAAAATAAAAATCATAAGGAAGTGGACAATTTATTTGGTTGGACAGAGGGAGATAAAGCTCAAAGAGGAAGAATTTTTATAGAAGATGCTTATCTTGAAAATCAAGATTTAAGAGAAAATTTTTATACAAAAGATATAAATGAAGCATTGGAGGTTATTATGTACAGAGATATAACTCCGATAGATGGATTTACAGGTAAGGCAACTGTTCCATTGAATTATGAGTGTACTATGGAACCATTTGTAACAGAATTGATAGTAAATAATCTTAGTTTGGAGGAATTAAAAAATATATTTTTTGTATTAAGAGACAGCCATTTAGGAGAAATTCGGCTTGGAAACTCTAAAACTAGAGGGTTTGGACAAGTGAAATTTAATATTCAAAATATGGTAATTGAAAATTATAGAGATAAAACAAAATTTATAGTTAATTTAAAGGATTATTTTGAAGTAGATTTTCTAAATTCAATAAAATTAGGAAATGAATTTTTGAGAGAAAATTTGAAATTAAAAAGAGAATTTAGAGAAATTGATGTAAAAAATCCAAATAAATTTATAAATACACTTTTTAGTGAGGTGGAATGATGGAATTTAAAAAATTTGATAAGGAAAAAATGAAAGAAGAATTACAAAATGATGTTTATAATCTGGTTTATATAAATTATGAAAAAAAAGATGGAATAAAAACATTTAAAAATGAAGGAAATGCTCTAAATTTTTTAGATGAAAATGATTTTAATGATTTTTATAAAATTTATATTTTTAATAACAAATTTATGAAAACAATTTATAAATTCGGAGAAGATGATTATAGATATTTGGAAATAAATTCAGAAGAATTTGATGAAAATACAAAAAAATATAGAAAAATATTGTTAAATGTCAAAGAAGATCCAGAGGGGGAAAGATATCGTCATTTAAAAATATTGATTGGGAAAAATAAAGTTACAGGCAAAGAAATGGTGCAGTTTTTGAAATTTTTAGGAGGTGAGGAAGATGAAAGGGAAAGTAGTTAAGATGAATAACTCCACAAAAGAAGTTGAGATAGAAGTTAGAGGGAAAATAGAAAAACATATTGTAGGGAAGGCTATTTTTAATCAAAAAAAGTTTCAGGAAGGAGATAATATAGAGTATAATCTTAAAGGTAAAAATTTTGAATTTTTAAAAAAAATTAGTGGTGAAGAAATGGGAAATAAACAAAATAATTTTTTAAATAATAGAAATAATAAAAACTTTAGTAAAAATAATAATTCAAAAGAACCAGTAAAAGTGAAACAATATCCATATAATTTTGTTTCTTTTAAAGATGAGAAGGATATTATAGACAAAGGAAAAAGAAAATTAGGAACAAATACTGGAAAATTAGTTTGTAAATTAGTAAATAGAACACCTTTATTTGTTATGGGAGAAAGTGAACAAGATAATAATGGACATACTAAAGAATGGTTTTATAGAGAAAAGGGGATACCTGCAATTCCTGCAAGTTCTTTAAAAGGTGCGGTTAGAAATGTAATTGATGTTTTAACAAACAGTGTTATTAGAAATGTAGAAGATGAAAAATTAGAACAAAGAATTGGTGCAGGGAAATTTGAATCTGTATTTGGAATAATAGAATCCCTTCCAGAAAATGGTAAAAATGGAGTAATTATTGAAGCAGAAAGAATAAAAGTTAAGACGAAAGAAAAAATAGAAATTGGGCATAAAAGATTTAATTTTGAAGATAATGGTAAGGAATTTTCAAAGAAATATAACAATAAAGATGGATTAATAGAGAGAGTAAAATTAAAAGATTCAATTTATAAATTGGAAAAAACTAAAATTCAAATAAAAAATAAAGTAACAGTAGTAGAAAAATTGATTAGAACTTCAGAAGAATATAAAAAATTTTTAACGGATGATGAGGATGAGAATGGAGTTCAAGGAGTATTATGGTTTTCATCGCCAATTCATGGGAAAATATATGAAAAATTATTAATTCCTAAAAAAAATGGCAAGAAATTTGAATTTTCACAAGAAGAGTATCAGGATTTTGAATATATAATAAATCAAAGAAAAGACAGAATAAAAAATGGTAAAGAAAAAGGTATTTCATCGTTTTATTATGATAAGGGTTTAGAAGTTGGAGATCCTGTTTTATTTCAAGTAGAAAATGGAGAAAGAGCAGAACATTTGGCTTTTTCTGAAATTCCAAGATTGAGATATAAATTTTCTCCATTGGATTTAGTACCAAAGGAGTTTCGTCCAAGTGATTCATTGGATAATTTATCTTTTTCAGAAAGATTATTTGGAACAATTGGAGATAATACAAAAAAAGAGGAAGGGAAAAAAGAGGAATTAGTAGCACTTTCTGGAAGGGTATTTTTTGAAGATGCTAAAAATTATAAACCTGAGATGATAGATAATGGAAATCCAGTTACTTTAAAAGCATTTGGGGAGCCACACCCTACTTTAACAACCTTTTATTTAGACAATATTGAGAAAAATTATAACGAAAATAAAGGTGTTAGTATTCGAGGTAGAAAATTTTATTGGCATCATAAGGAAAAAATTGGAAAACTTTTTTCAGAATACAGGAAATCAGTAGAAATGCCAAAAGATAAAAATGGACAAAATAAATTTGCATATAATTCGAGTTTAGAGTTAATGGATATAAACAATGAATTTGAATTTAATGTTAATTTTGAAAATTTAACGGATGAAGAGCTGGGAGTATTGATCTATGCTATAGAGCTTGAAGATGGATTATTGCATAAAGTAGGTAAAGGGAAAGCCTTTGGATTTGGAAGTTGCAAAATCGAAATAAAAGAATTTTTATTGGAAAATAAAGATAAATATAAAGATTTTTTGATTGAACCTTTTGAAAAAGAAAGTAAAAAAGAAGACTATATAAATAAAGCAAAAGAAAAAAGATATTTTGATGAAAATAGAAAAAATATTAAAGAATTAAAAGCAATACTTTCTAAAACAAATGATTTAGATTTTAGTGAAAGTTCATTTCCTGAAGATATTAACAAAAAAGGAGAAACGAATAGTTTAAACTGGTTTGTTAATAATAAAAAAGGAGATAGAAAGATAGTTTTATTATCTATATTGGATAAAAATCCAAAATAAAATTTAAGGAGTTCTACTAGTGAAATACTCAATATTAAAATTCAAACGAAATGAAACGCATACAATGAGAGATTTGGAAAAGTTAAGAGGCTTTTTAGCGGATAAGTACAGAGAAAATATGGTTTTTCATAATCACTTGTCGGATGGCTATAATTATACATATCCTAAGTTGCAATATAAACTGATTAAAAATATGCTTTCTATAATGGGAATTGGTGAAGATGTTACTGAGATAAATAAGAAACTTTTTGAAGAAATTGATTATTTAAATATTGATGGAAATTTGATTTTTGATATTCAGAAGGAAATTGAAATTTTTGATGATGAAATAGAGTTTACGTGGGATAAAATGTATGAATATAGATTTGTGACGCCGTATTTACCATTAAATGACAAAAATTTTTCTAAATACTTGAGGAGAGAGTACACATTGGAACAAGCGATTACGAATAACATTTTAGAAGTATTAAAAGGCTTGGGAATTTGGCTTGAGAAAGAAAATAAAATTTATGTTTCCGCAGATTTGCAAATAACTTCAAGAGATTTGAAAAATGTAAATATGATAGCATTTATTGGAAATTTTTATACAAATATGAAATTTCCAGATTATTTTTCGCTTGGAAAAAGAAAAAGTTTAGGTTATGGAACGTTTGTAAAAGTTGAGAAATAAATTTTTATAAAAATGAAACGAGATATATTAAAGAAATTGAAATTTATGGAGATTTAATTTATGAAAATTATAATATCACCAAGCAAAACTAAAAAAATTAACAATTTGCCAATAAAAGATATTGGCTCTTTGATTGAAAAAGAGCCTTTTTATCTAGAAATAACAAAGGAAATTATTGAAAAAATAAAAACCTTTTCTGTAGAGGAAATTGAGAAAAAGTTTAAATTAAAAAATGAAAAAGCGCAAAATTTATTAGGATTTTATCAAAATTATGAAAATGAGAAAAGTGGAAATGCTTTGGCAAGTTATACTGGTGTTGCGTATAAGGCTATAAAGATTGAAACGTTTGATAAAAGTGATTTTGAATATTTGGAGTCGCATCTGGTTATTTTGTCTGCTTTGTATGGAATTTTAACACCTTATACAAATGTGAAGGAATATCGGCTTGATATGACAAATTCAATTTTTGAAAGTAAGTCGCTTTATGAGGTTTGGAAATCAAGTGTAAATGAATATTTTGAAAAGGAAGACATTGTTTTAAATCTTGCCTCAAAAGAATATTCTAAACTTATAAACTCTGATAAATTAATTGATTTTGAGTTTTGGGAAGATTCAAATGGGAAATTGAAGCAAGTGAGTACAAACTCGAAGAAAATGAGAGGTTTTACTTTGAATTATATTGTGAAAAATAAGATTAGTGATGTGAAAAAATTGAGAAATATTACTTTGGATGGGTATGTTTTTGATGAGGATATGTCGGATGAGAGAAAATTTGTTTATGTGAAAAAGTAACAATAGATGATCGTAAAAGAGAAAGTATTGTTTTATAAAGTTGTGAAGGGGATATATATATGAATAAATTAATCTTGATTTTTTTATTATTGGGAGTTTTAGGATTTTCAAAAGATAAAACTGTGATAAGAGATAAAAAAATATCTGAGGAAAAAAGAAAATTTTTATTAAAACTTTCAGAACAAGCACCATATAAGACAGAAACTGAAAATCTGGCAGATTATAATTATATTAGTCTGCATTTTAATAATTAAATAATTTAAAAAACAGAGAGTTTTAGATATATACTCTCTATTTTTGTTTATCTTGTTTATAATAAAAATTAATTCAAAAATTTTCCTTTCACCAATCCCCCAACCTTAACTAACGCCAATAAAATCGTAAGCAGTACAATAATTGAAGGGCCTGATGGAATATTTAGTGTGTAGGAAAAATATAGTCCTGACAGTATTCCGATGAATGAAAAAATTATGGATAAAATTATGATTGTTGAGTATTTTCTTGCGAGTGAGGCTGCGATTGCCTGCGGGATTGTCAGGATTGAGATTATTAGGATGATTCCTATTGTTTTTATGTTTATTATTATGACGGAGGATATTAGGATTATCATAAAGTAGTTTATGAAGGTTACTGGTACGCTGTGGATTTTGTAGAAGTTTTCATCAAAGCTGGTGTAGACGATGCTTTTGTAGAAGATGATGAAAAATGTGACTGTAATTGTGTCCAGTATTAGCAGTAAAATTATGTTTAGGGTGTTGGATAAAAGGATATTTCCGAATAAATAAGTTGACATATCGGACTGATAGCCTGGTGTCAAGAAGGCAAAAATAATTCCGATAGCCATTCCCATTGACATAACGATACCTATTCCCAAATCACCGTCAACATGAAGAGTGTCTTTTAGGACTAAAATTAGCACACCTGACAATATTGAGAAAACCAGTCCAAAAAATAATGGATCTTTTATTGGCAAGTTAAAGAAATAAATTAGGTAAATTCCTATTCCAATACCGCCGTAAGAGGCATGGCTGATACTTGATGAAATAAAGACCATTTTTTTATTTACAATATAAGTTCCTATTATTCCACAGCATATACTAGAAAGAAGCCCTACAATAAGGGCGTTTCTCATAAAAGCGTATTCAAAAATTTTTATAAATTCCATAATTCCCCAATCTTTAATAATTTATCTTTAATTTTGTAAATTTTATTTGTGTGAATGTAAGTAAGGATTGCTGCACACATAATCTTCCTTTTTCTCATAAACTTGAATATTTCCTTCCACGACAAAAATTGAATCAATGTAATCGTAGATTTTTTCAAGTTCGTGAGAAATTACAACTATTGTTGAATCTGACAGTTCCTTTATTTTTTCAAAAAGTTTAAATTCAAATTCCTTATCCAGAAATGACTCTGGCTCATCAAGAAAAATAAGTTCTGGCGAAGAAATTAAGGCACGTGCAATTAATGCCCTTTGAAGCTGTCCACCAGATACTTCGTTTATTAATTTATTTTTTAAATGAAAAATATCAAATTCCTTCAAAAGTGTTTCAGCACGTTTTTTTTCTTCATTGTTAAATCTTCTGAAAAGGTTATTTTTATTAGTTAATCCTGATATTACCAAGTCAAAAATATTAATGGGAAAGGAAGTGTCAAACTCCCTTATTTGTGGCAAATAACCAATTTTGTTTTCACTTGTAAAAAACTCAATACTGCCAGAATTTTTTCTCAAAAATCCCAGTATAACTTTTACCAAAGTCGATTTTCCGCCACCATTTCTTCCCAGAATTGCAACATTTTTTCCTTTAAAAATATCTAAGTTTATATCGTTCAAAATATAATCATTCTTGTATTTAAAGTTAAGATTTCGTACACTCACAAGTTTTTTATTCTGTCCGTTAGCCATCAAATTTTTATCCTTTCGTTTTCTTCTCGTTCTTTTTTTGAATAAAAATTTTTAATTTAAATAATCTACAAATTGTTTTAGATTTTCAAAGACATTTTCCTTGTCAACATTAAATTCAGCAACTTTTGAGTTAGGAATTTCTTTTGAAATAGCTTCGGCACTTTGTTTTGGAAATTGAGGCTGAACTAAGATTGTAGTTATGTTATGTTCTTTTGCTTCATCAATGATTTCTTTTATTTGCTGTGCTGATGGTTCTTTTCCTTCCTGCTCGATTGAAATTTCTTCAATGGCATAATTTTTTAGGAAATAGTTTAATGCAGGGTGATAAATCATAAATGATTTTTTAGTTTTTGAAGCCATTTTTTGTGAAAGTTCTGCTTTTACTTGATTAAGTTCTGTGATGAAAGCATTGTAATTTTTTTCAAAAGTTTCTTTTTTGTCTGGATAAAGTTTTGACAATTCATTTTTTATATTTTCAGCAACTTTAGGCATCATGTCAAGCGAGAACCAAACATGCGGATCAATTCCACCGTGTCCTTCATGCTCGTGATGATGTTCGTGTTCTTCCTTTTTACCGTGTTCATGTCCATGCTCATGTTCGTGGTCATGATCATGATCTCCTTTGATAAATAAATTTTTATCAACACCATCCAAAACATTAACAATTTTATTTTTATCACTTAGGCTGTCAGAAATTGTTTCTTCAAATCCCAACATATTGTAAGTGAAAAATACTTTTGAATTTTCCAGAATTTTCAAATCTGAAGGTTTTGGCTCAAATAGTTCGTGATTCATATTTGGCTGCACAATTGAAATAACTTCAAAATCATCTCCTGCAATTTTTTGAGTAAGCCATCTTAAAGGCGGTACGCTTGTTACAATTTTTTCCTTTGCTCCTCCAGTAGTTCCTTGCTCTTTTTTAGTTTCTGATTTATTTCCGCAAGAAAAAATAAACAGAGCTGATAATAAAAGTAATGATAATAATTTTTTCATTTTAATTCCTCCTATATGTATTTTTTTGTAAATCATAAATTTAATCACAATCGTTGCATTTTCCTTTAAAAATCGAAAGATGTGACAATAGTGAAAAGCCTCGTTTTTTTAATTCGCTTTTTTCTTTTTCTGTTTCTTCATTTGAAAATTCAGGCACGGTTTCAATATGCTTGCAAGAATCACAAATAAAAAAATTGGCATTTTCTTCTTTAAAGTAATATTTTTCATTTTCAAAGTCGAACGAAAAAATATAATTATTTTTTTCTAAAAATTCCAAAGCCCGATAAACAGTCGATAAATCAAAATCCACCTGTGATTTCAAAAATTTTGCATTTACAGGGTTGTTTGAAGCCTGTACAAGTTCAAAAATTTTTTGCCTTTTCTTAGTTAATTTCATAACAATACTCCTAATAATAAAAAACGTTTTTTACTTTAGCAAATTTGCAAATCATTCGCAAAATATAATTTATTATATATAAAAAAATGTAGTTTGTCAAATGAATTTAATAATTTTTTGTTGTATTGCTTTTTATTTGTGTAAAAGAGTTTTTAAAATTAATTTATTTTGACGTAAAGAAGTGATGTTGTTGAATTGTAGCACAAATTATGGTAATATATTAAATAAATAAATGTGTGGATTAGAATTTAGGAGGAAAAATAGATGTATAGAGTATTAGTTGGGGAATATATTGATGATGAAGCGATTGCAGGGCTGCAGGAAGCTAGGGATGTGAAAGTGGATGTGAAAGTCGGGATTTCACGTGAGGAGATTTTGGATATAATTGGCGAATATGATGCTTTGATTGTGAGAAGCGTTATAAAGGTGGATAAGGAACTGCTGGATAAGGCTAAAAATCTGAAAATAGTCGGGCGTGCGGGAAATGGTACAGATAATATCAATATTCCAGAAGCGACTGCACATGGGGTGATTGTGGCAAATACTCCTGACAGCAATACAGTTTCGGCTTGTGAAATTGCAATTGGGCTGATGATTGCGTCTGCGAGAAATATTGTTGCGGCGAATAATTTTATAAAAAGCGGGAAATGGGAAAGAGAGATTTTTGTAGGAAATGAATTGTTTGAAAAGACATTGGGAATTATCGGACTTGGAAGAATTGGTGGACTGGTTGCTACGAGAATGAAGGCGTTTGGGATGAAACTTGTTGCTTATGATCCGTATATTTCAGATGAGCGTTTTAAAAGATATAGTTGTGAAAAGGCTAAAACATTGGATGAATTGATGGAAAAAGCGGATGTGATAACTATTCATACGCCTAAGACTAAAGAAACTGTGGATATGATAAATGCTGAAAATCTTCATAAGCTAAAAGATGGCGTAAGGCTTGTAAATGCTGCACGTGGTGGGCTATTTAACGAAGAGGCTGTGGCTGAAGGATTAAGAAGTGGTAAAATTACGAGTTTTGGATACGATGTTCACACGGTTGAGCCACGTTCTGAATGTATTCTTTATGAATTTGAAAATGCAATTACAACTCCGCATATTGGGGCAACAACTTATGAAGCGCAGCGAAATGTGGGGACTCAGGTTGTGAAGCAGGTATTAAACGGACTTCGTGGGGAAATAGTTGAAACGGCTGTAAATTTGCCTGCGATTGGAAGGGAAGAATTTTTAATTGTAAAACCATTTATAAATCTAGCAGAAAAATTAGGAAAAATTTATTTCCAAATTGAAAAAACTCCAATTACAAATGTTGTGCTTAATTATTATGGAGAAATTGCTGAACAGGAAACTGCACTTGTGGATTCGACGGCAATAAAAGGGATTTTGGAGCCAGTTTTAAAAGAAGAAGTTAATTATATTAACTCAAAGCCGCTTGCTGAAAAAAGAGGAATTAATATTTCAATAAATAAAAAGGAACGTAAATATAAAAACTATTCTTCGGCAATAGAATTTGTAATAACAAATGAGGAAGGTAAAAAAATCTACGTTGTTGGAACAATTGGAATGAACAACGAGGAAAGAATTATCAGCATAAAGAATCATGATGTGGATATGGCAATTTCTGATAATATGATTTATTTAGGAAACGATGATGTGCCAGGAGTTATCGGAGCTGTGGGGGCAACTCTTGGAAAAGAGAATATAAATATTGCCACAATGAACGTTGGTAGACGTGAAAATAGTGCAATTATGCTGCTTACAGTAGATAGTGAAGTTGGTGGAAAATCATTGAAGGAATTAAGAGGGCTTAGTCAGATAAAATGGGCTTATTATTTGGATTTGACAATATAATAAAAAATAAAGAATAATAAATTTGTTGGTGCCAATTTTAGAATTAAATTGTGATTGTAGAAAGGGTGTGAGTAAAGATATACTCGTAGCAAATAAATAATAGCAACTTTGAAGAAAGGGTATAGATGAATAAAAAAGAAATTTCATATGATTTTTTAGAAATTAGTAACAGGTGTATAAATAGAGTTGTAAAAGAGGAAACTTTTACAAAAAAAATTAAAAAGGCTGGAAAGAAGACAAATTACAGCAGTGCAAAATATAAACTGGAAATTAAAAAAGAGAGTAAAAACAGATTTAATAAAAAGTTTGGAAATATTGTGAATAAAAAAATTGTTTCAGACAAAAGAATAATTGTAACATCGTTAATGACAGGTATTGCAAGTTTATTGAATGCAGAATCAACTGAAACTTTAAAGCCGTCTGGATATACAGTAAATTATATGGCAAATACAGGAACTGATGAAAAAATTGATAAAAAGTCAAATTTTGAAAATGCAGAAAATATTTTGATAAGCCAGAATTTGAATAAAACTGTAGCAAATAATGAAAAATTGGATAAAATTAAGGTAAGAGCTGCAACAAAGGAGGATAATATCAGATTTTCATTCAATACAAAATTTGATATGCTGTTATCGAAACGAAATTCAAAAAATGGAGCTGATAGCAGTAATAACTTGAAAAGTACAGGAAACGCTTCTTTGGCACCTTCAAATTCAAGTTCAGGTATAGGAACTTCATCAACACAATTAACACCATCGACACAGACAACCAGGGTAATAAATCAGCAAATATTGATACCGATGTACAAATATCCTCACTTAAATGATCCTTATTGGCAGCAAGTGACAAATATGGGTGGTTCAAAAATACCTTATGTTGTGGTAAATCCAGCAAGCGGGCCAGGAACGTCAGTTGATTCAAATTATGTTCGGCAAATTTCGTCAAACATTAATTCGGGAATAAAAAATATAGCTTATGTGGCGACAGGTTATCAATCAAGAAGTACAGCAGATATTATGGCAGATATTGATAAATATGGAAGTTTATATGGAATAAGCAATTTTTCGGGAGTTTTTCTGGATGAAGTGGCAAGTGGGACAGATGCAAATGCAAGATATATGGAAAATGTATATAAAAGCATAAAATCCAAATATCCTAATTTAATGGTTGTCGGAAATCCCGGGAAAAGCATAACTGATTCAATTGTACCGTATTCAGATATATTTGTAACAAAGGAAGTCAGTGCTAATACATATTTAAATAATTATCATGCACCAACTTCAGCCTTTGAAAATAATCCTGCGAATGCAAATCGTATTATGCACATTATTTATGGGGCAACTCCAGCACAATATGATGAAATTATAAGATTGTCAAGAGAAAGAAATGTTGGATGGCTATATATTGTAAATGATACAAACTATAATAATTTGCCAACCAATTTTTCATCATTAGTTGATAACATAAATACTCCTTTAGTTGTTCCTGTACTTTCACAAAATTCTAATAAACTGATGACTAGAGTTATTTCGCCTTCAGCTTCTTCAACACAAGTGCCATTAGAAGCACCAAGATCAAAAGTTAATCTTGATTTAGTAAAAAATGTTAAATCGTCTATTTTTCAAAATCTACAGAATACAGAAGAAGGCAAGACAGACGTTGATTTTACATTCATTGGTAACTTTAGTACAGACTACAAAGATAAGAAAAGCAGTGTGGAATACGATTCAGACAGCAGAGGAATATTAATTTCACTTATGAAAAATTTTGGTAAGTTTACAGTTGGTGGAGGTATGGGCTATCAGGATTCAAAAGTAAATTATAAAGGAAATTTTGAGGGAATAGATGAAAAAATAAAGTCACATCAGTTTATATTAAGTGGAAAATATGAGTTCAATGAAAACATTGACTTAACAAATGTATTAACATATTCTGGCAACAGCCATAAATTTAAAACAGAAACAGGTGCTGGACTGATGAATAACGTAAAATACAAATCACGAATTTTGGATTATACTACGAAATTAGGATATAAATTTTCTATAGATAATGGATTTGTAAAACCATACATAGGTTTGGCAGCAATAAGAGTTTCTGAAGGCAGAATGGATAAACTGGATATTTCGGAATCGAAAAAAAGTGGTTTAGAATGGTTATTTGGAGTGTATGCTGAAAAAACAATTGGACAATTTAATATATTCGGAAAGGCTGAATACGAACTTAGAGGTAAAAAAGGCTCATATCACGGCGAAAGAAAATATGGAAATTATAAAATCGCACCTTTGTCCTATTCAAGAGGTGTATTTAATGCTGAACTGGGGACAAATTATAGAATAAATGATTATGTAAAAGCAAGTCTTGGATATGGACTGGCAGATTCAAAAAATAGCTCAATAAAATTAGAATTAGAAGCAAGTTTTTAGGAGCAAAAAAAATAAATATCAGAAGGAAAGAGTAAAAAACGAAAGGAGATAAATTGGGAAAGTTAGATTTTTCTCAATTTTAAAAATAAAATGGGTTTAAAATTTAAAGTAAAAGTACCGGGAACATCGGCTAATATTGGTGTGGGGTATGACTGTTTGGGAGTTGCATTGGATTATTTTTTGGAACTTGAAGTGGAGGAAAGTGATAAAATTGAATTTTTGGAAAATGGGGAGCCGTTTTCGATTCCGATTGAAGAAAATTTAATTTTTGAAGCGATAAAATATACGGAAAAGCATTTGGTAAAAAATATTCCGAGCTATAAGGTAAATATTGTGAAAAATGATATTCCAATTTCACGTGGGCTTGGAAGCAGCTCATCGGCAATCGTTGCTGGGATTCTGATTGCAAACAAATTTGCTGGAGATGTGCTGGATATTAACGAAGTTGCAAAACTTGCTGTGGAAATGGAAGGACATCCTGATAATGTGGTACCCGCAATCTTTGGTGGAATGGTGCTTACTGCACATGATAAGGAAAACCTTGTATACAGTTCATTAATAAACTCTGATGACTTATGTTTCTACGTAATGATTCCAGATTTTAAATTATCAACAGAAAAAGCAAGAAGCGTTCTGCCAAAAATGTACTTGGTTTCTGACGCAATAAACAACATCTCAAAACTGGGATTACTAGTAAACGCCTTTAACAAAGGAGAATACGACAATTTACGTTTCCTTTTAGGCGACAAAATTCACCAGCCTTACAGATTCGCATTAATAAACGATTCAAAAAAAATCTTTGAAGCCTCTAAAAAACATGGTGCTTTGGGAGAATATATAAGCGGTGCAGGGCCTACATTGATTTCATTAAATTATGATAATGAGGAGTTTTTGGAAAATATGAAAAAAGAACTTGCAGAATTGTCGGATAACTGGACTATTGAGAAAAAGAAGATTAATTTGAAGGGTGCGGAGGTTTATTGATTTTATACAAAAGTTAAATATTTAGTGCAAATGGAGAAATTATTATGGCTATAATTGTAAAAAAAGGCGAATTAGCAAAAATAAATAAAGGAATGTCACAAAAAGGCTTTGCTGAAAGATGTACTTATACAGTAAAAGAATTTCCAAAAAGTAATCTTTCAAAAAAGGCTGAAGAAGCCTTGAATAAGATATTTTCATCTATGAAATAAAATTATTGAAAGCAGATTTGAAGAAGGATACTGAATTACAAAATTTGTTTTTTGGTATCTTTTTATTTAGGAGAATAAATTTTGATAATAATTTTTTAAAAAAATTTTGAAAAATCAAAAAAATGTGGTACAATAAGTTCGTGGTAAAAATTCCTACCACTACTAAAAATTAAAAAAGCAGAGAAAAATCCATTCAAAGCCAATAAAAATGCACGTTAGGAGTTACGGAAAATGTCAAAAAAACAGCAAAAAATGATAAAAATTAAGCAAAAAAATGTGATTTTAATGTCTGAAAAAATTTCTGTAATACCGATTAATAAAGGATTTTCTCAAAAGTACGGGTTAAAGTAAGTTATCCATTAAAACAAGGATTGAAACCAAGAACGGAAAGCGGTTGCAAAGCGTATAAAGGAGACGTTAAAGTAAGTTATCCATTAAAACAAGGATTGAAACTTCTATAATCTTTTTCATAGTTACCTCCTATATTTATGTTAAAGTAAGTTATCCATTAAAACAAGGATTGAAACTTCGTAAATAATTTCTATATCATAATACTTATAATGTGTTAAAGTAAGTTATCCATTAAAACAAGGATTGAAACCTGTATATTCAAAATAATCATCATTAGCATTAGACTTGTTAAAGTAAGTTATCCATTAAAACAAGGATTGAAACATTGAAGAGTTTACTAATATAATTTCGTTAGATGAAGTTAAAGTAAGTTATCCATTAAAATAAGGTTTAGAAAATAACAACTTTTGTATAAGGTTGTTTTTTTGTTTGAGAATAAAATTAGGGGGTTGAAAAAAAAACGAAAATGTGCTATTATACATATAGAAAATAATTTTAGGTAGAGAGTGGGTTATCCCACTCTTTAGTTTTAGATATGAGGTGTAATTTTATGGAACAGATTTTAGATGAGTTTGAGAAGAAAATCGAACCGTATTTAAAGGAAATGAATCTGGAATTGGCAGATTTGGAATATGTGAGGGATGGGGGATATAATTATTTGAGGGTGTATGTGGAGAAAATGGATGGAACTACGACACTTGATGATTGTATTGATTTTAGCCGTGAGATTGATGGGATTGCGGATGAGATGATTCAGGAGAAGTTTTTTCTGGAGGTTTCGACACCAGGGATTGAGCGTAGATTGAGAAAGCCTAAGGATTTTGTGAGATTTTTGGGAGAGAGGATTAATGTTCAAACTAAAAGTAATATTGAAGGGGCGAAGAGATTTTTAGGAAAATTGGAAAAATTTGAAGATAATACAATTTTTCTTTTAGACGATAAATTGGCAAAAATAGTGGAAATACCACTTTCTAAATTAAAAAAGGCAAATTTAATATATGAATTGCCAAATGGCATATTAAATAGTGAGGAGGAATGATGAAAGGGCGAGATCAAAAAATATTTTTGGAAGCACTTGATGAACTTGAAAAAGAAAAGGGAATTTTAAAGGAAGAATTGCTGGAAACAATAGAAACTGCATTGCTTGCGGCGTATAAAAAAAATTATGGTGAAAAGGACAATGTAAAGGTAACGATTAATAGAAACAGCGGAGATGTAAAGGTTTATTCACAAAGGCTGATTGTGGAAAATGTGGAAAATCCTGATGAGGAAATTAGCCTGGAAGATGCAATTTCTGTGAAAAAACGTGCTAAGCTGGGAGATATTCTGGATTTGGAAATTAATGCAGAAAGTTTTAAGAGAAATGCGATTCAGAATGCAAAGCAGATTGTTGTGCAAAAGGTTAGGGAATGTGAAAAAAGAAATATTTTTAACAAATTTAAGGAAATTGAAAATTCAATTGTTTCTGCAAATGTTAGAAAGACTGATGAAAAAGGGAATCTGTATGTGGATATAAACGGACTTGAAGCAATTGTGCCGGCAAAGGAATTATCGCCAGTAGACATATTCAGACAAGGGGATAGAATTAAAATTTATATCGGTGCTGTGGAAGAGTCTACAAAATTTACAAAGACTTTTGTTTCAAGAAAATCTGAGGAACTGCTTCGAGGACTGCTTGAACTGGAAGTACCTGAAATTTATGAGGAAATAATTGAAATCAGAAATATTGCAAGGGAAGCAGGAAGCCGTTCTAAAGTGGCTGTTTACTCAAATGACAAAAATCTGGATGTAAAAGGGGCGTGCATTGGGCGTAATGGTATGAGAATCCAAAATATCATTGATGAACTTTGCGGGGAAAAAATTGATGTTGTGCTCTGGAATGAGGATATAACGGAATTTGTAAAAAATGCCTTGAATCCTGCGGAAGTTCTGTCGGTGGAAATCATCGAGGAAGGTGAAGAAAATATGAAAGTTGCAAGAGTGCTTGTAGCAGAAAATCAATTATCACTTGCAATCGGTAAGAAAGGGCAAAATTCGAGGCTTGCGGCAAGATTGTGCGGTGTGAAAATTGATATTCATACAGAAGCTGCTGAAATTGAAAAATATGAAGAAAATACAGCTTTTAACGATTCGTTTGAAGATGAAATTGAAAATGTTGGAGAAACTTCTGATTCAAATGATGATTATGAAGTTGAGGAAAGTGCATTTGCTGGGCTTCATGAAGAAGAATAAAATTTAATTTTACAAAAAAAATTATAAATGATAAGTATTAAAAAAGTATCAAACAAGGAGATGATTAGAGAGTTTGGATACATTGGGAAAAGAAAAAAGAGAAATTAACAAACCTGAGAGAATGTGCATTTGTTGTAGAAAAAAAGGTGAAAAATCGGATTTTTTAAGGATAGCCGAACAAGACGGGAAATATGTTTTTGATAAGGAAATGAAGATGCAGGCAAGAGGATTTTATGTCTGTAAAATGAATGAATGTATTGAGAGGCTTTCAAAACATAAGAAATATAATATTGAAATGGAACAGCTTGTGCAAATGCTGGAAGAGGTAAAAAAACAAAAAAAAAATATAATTAATATTTTAAAGCCAATGAAAAATTCTGAATATTTTGTTTTTGGAATAGATGAAGTTTTTGAGGGAATAAAGCGTGAAAAGATAAAACTTGTGATTATTCCAGCGGATATAAAGGCAAAATATATTGATGAATTTGAAAAATTGAAGAAAAATTTTAATTTTGAAATTATATTCATTAAAAAGAAGGAAGAATTAATAAGGCTTTTTTCAAGAGATGTGAATGTTATAGGTATTTTTAATAAAAAAGTAATAAAAGGAATATTAAGCAAAGTGGAGGTGATGAATGGATGAAAGTGCATGAATTAGCAAAGGAAAATGGTTTTACGGCAACTAAGTTTATGGAGGAAATCAGAAAATTTGGGATAGATAAAAAACATCATATGAATGTACTAAGTGATGAAGAAGTAAGCCTTATAAGGAAAAAACTTCAAAAGGGAGTCCAAAATAATCAAAATAACGGTAAAACAGAAAATCTGAATAAAAGTGAAAATAAAACAACAGAAAGTACAAAAGAAAATATTGTAAAAATGGTAAGTAGCCATTCAGACAGTCAAAAAAACAATAATGCTGAACACAGTAAAATTAGTGAGCATAAAAACATTAATAAAAATTATGAAAAACCAAAACAGCCATTGGAAAAAGATATTAAACTAAATGTAGAAAAAAAATCAGATAACAGTAATATTAATAAGAGTAATCTGAATAATACAAAAAATTTAGATAATAATAAAAATCAAAAATTTGAAAAACCAAATAGATTTGATAAAAAAGAAAATAATAAGAAAATGGAGATGAAAGTTAATTTGAGTAGCCAAAATAATAAAGCGAATGAATTAAATAGGGAAAAGCAAAGTTTTCAAAATAGAGATAGCCGAGATAGTAAAGATAACAGAGAAAACGGTGGAAGAAATTTTCAAAATAGAGATAATCGAAATAGGGAAGACAGAAAAGAAGGCTTTAGAAAAGAAGGAAGAGATAACTTTAGAAGAGATAATCGAAACTTTAATAAAGATGGAAACAATCAGGCAAGAGATAGTCGTGATAACAGAGGTTTTCAAAATCGAGACAGAGATAACCAAAGTGGCGGAAGAAATTTTAGAGATAGACAGGATAATAGAGGATTTTCTGATAGAGGTGGATTTAATAAGGACAGAGATGACTTTAGAAAAGACAGTCGAAACTTTTCTAATGCCAAAAAGGAAACATCATCTGAAATTCCAGCAGCGACAGTGGCTGAAAAAGGAAAAGCAGGTGGAAAGGGAAAAGGAAAATTCGATAAGAAAAAATACGAGAAAAACAGAAGAGATAGGGAACAGCAGGAAAAAGAACTTCGTTCTGACTTTAGAAAAGATGACAAAAAGAAAAAGAAAAATAAGAAACAGGAAAAAGTTGTCAAGGATGAAATTGTCAGAATTGAAGGAGAGAGCATAGGAATGATAACAATTGGAGAAGAAATTGTTATTAAGGACTTGGCCGAAAAACTGGGAATCAATGTTTCTGATATAATCAAAAAATTCTTTATGGAAGGAAAACTGCTTACTGCAAACGCTATTTTATCATTCGAGGAAGCCGAGGAAGTAGCACTTGAATATGAAGTAATCGTAGAAAAGGAAGTAATAGAGGAAATCAGTTATGGTGAAAAATATCAGCTTGAACAGGAAGACACAGCCGATGAACTTGTAACTAGAGCACCAGTTATTACGATAATGGGACACGTCGATCATGGTAAAACTTCATTGCTGGATGCGCTTAGACATACAAACGTAATGAGCGACGAAGCTGGAGGAATTACACAAAAAATCGGGGCTTACCAAGTAAACTGGAAAGGACAGAGAATTACATTTATTGATACTCCAGGGCATGAGGCGTTTACTGAAATGAGGGCAAGAGGTGCGAATATTACTGATATTTCGATTCTGATTGTAGCAGCTGATGACGGGGTAAAACCTCAGACTGTGGAAGCAATTTCGCATGCTAAAGAGGCTGGTGTGCCAATAATTGTTGCAATTAACAAAATTGACAAGCCAGGTGCGGATCCTATGAAAGTTAGAACTGAATTGACTGAATATGGTCTGATGTCACCTGAATGGGGAGGAACTACTGAATTTGTTGAAATTTCTGCAAAACAGAAAATTAATCTGGAAGAGCTTCTTGAAACAATATTAATTACAGCGGAACTTCAAGAATTGAAGGCTAATCCAAACAAACGTCCAAAAGCGGTTGTTGTGGAATCAAGACTGGATCCGAAAATGGGAGCAGTTGCTGATGTGCTTGTGCAGGAAGGAACGCTTAAAATAGGAGATGTGTTTGTAGCAGGGGAATCTCATGGGAGAGTCCGTTCAATGCTTGATGACAGAGGTAAAAAGATAAGCAAGGCTATCGTTTCACAGCCAGTTGAAATTATAGGATTTAATGTCGTGCCGAATGCAGGGGATATTTTGTACGGCGTAGAAAGCGATAAACAGGCTAAGAAAATTGTTGAGGACTTTATCAGGGAAAGAAAAGTAAATGAGCAGAACAAGAAAAAACATATTTCACTGGAAAGTTTATCTCAAGAGCTGGAAGAGCAGGAATTAAAAGAATTGAAATGCATCATAAGGGCCGATTCAAGAGGTTCTGTTGAGGCGCTTAGGGAATCGCTTGAAAAACTTAATACTGAAAAAGTTGTGATTAATGTAATTCAGGGAAGTGCAGGAGCTGTAACGGAAGGGGACGTAAAACTTGCAGAAGCATCGAATGCAATTATAATCGCATTTAACGTGCGTCCAACGACACCAGCCAGAATCATTGCTGAAAAAACGGGAGTGGAAATTAGAAACTATAACGTGATCTACCACGCAACTGAGGAAATTGAAAAAGCGATGAAAGGAATGCTTGATCCAGAATACAAGGAAGTTTACTACGGAAGAATCGAAGTTAAGCAAGTATTCAAGGTATCAAACGTTGGGAATGTCGCTGGAGCTAGCGTTGTTGACGGAAAAGTTACAAAAGACTCGAAAATTCGTGTGATTCGTGATGGAATTATTATTTTTAACGGTGAATTAGGTTCATTGAAACGATTTAAGGATGATGTTAAGGAAGTTGTAACGGGACAGGAATGTGGAATTGGTATTCAGGACTTTAATGATATTAAAGCCGGGGATATCATTGAATCATACATTATGGAAGAAATCCCAAGATAACAGATAGATAGGTGATAATTGTATGAATGACAGAAGAAAAAGAGGACTGGAGAAGGAAATATCAAGAATTATCGGAATGACGCTTTTGACAGATATAAAAAATGATAAAATAAAAAATCTTGTGTCAATTCACAAGGTTGAGCTGACAAAAGATGGGCGATACCTTGATTTAACCTTCTCGATATTGGATTTGAAAGATAATATAAACAAGGAAAAAATCGCTGAAGATTTGAATAAATTAAAAGGTTTTTTTAGAAAAAAAATTGGTTCACAGCTGTCGATAAGATTTGTTCCAGAAGTAAGGATTCATCTGGATGACAGCGTTGAATATGGTGTGAAAATTGCTTCGATATTGAATGAAATAAAAAAGGAAAACGACAATATCGAATAACAGAAATACTGGGCTGTTTTGAAAATTATAAAAATAAATTGAATTTTGAGGCAGTCCTGCAACTATACAAAAAAGGAAGCGATTAATCTTGTAATGAAATGGGAATTAAAAAGCTATAATGAAGATTATTTGACATCAAAAAGTTCTGAATTTGGTGAAAGCAGGTTAATTTCAAGATTGCTTTTAAATCGGGAAATTAATACGAAGGAAAAAGTTTCTAAATTTTTAAATTCAGACAAGGGGGACATACATAATCCATTTTTGTTTGAAAATATGGAAAAAGTCGTAGAAAGAATAAAAAAAGCTGGAAGAAATAAAGAAAAAATTGTAATTTATGGAGATTATGACGTTGACGGTATTTCTGGAGTGGCATATCTGGTAATAATGCTTCGAAAATTGGGGCTTAATGTCGATTATTACATTCCAAATCGTGTTCACGAGGGAATAGGTATAAATAAAAATCTTTTGAATTTTCTGAAAAAACGGGATGCAAAATTGTTTATAACAGTTGATATTTCAATAAATAACCGTGAAGAGATATTAATGTTAAAAAATAGTGGCATTGACATAATTATAACGGATCATCATAGACAGATTGGGGTGCTGGAGGATAAGGAGCAGGAAAAAGAATTAGGCATTCTTACAATAAATCCAAAGACTAGTGAGACTTATCCTAATAAATCCCTGTCAGGCTCAGGAGTTGCCTTTAAACTCGCTGATGCTGTCTATGAAAGATATGGTGTAAATAAAAAAATACTGTATGATTATATGGATATTATAATGATTGGGACAGTTGCAGATGTTGTGCCAATGACGGATGAAAACAGGTTTATCATAAAAAAAGGGTTAAATAACCTAAAAAAAACCAAAATAAAAGGTTTGAAGTATATCATTAACTATTTGAAGATAAATCCTAGAAATATAACAACCAGTGATATTGGATTTTTCATTGCACCAATTTTTAATGCACTTGGAAGAATTGATAATTCAAAAATTGTTGTAAATTTCTTTATTCAGGAAGATGACTTTAAACTTTTCTCGATTATTGAGGAAATGAAGCGAGCTAATAAAATCAGACGTTATTTGGAAAATGAGATTTATAATGAGCTGGAAGAAAAAATACAGCGACTAGAACGTCCAAAATATATTTTTATGAAAAGCAGGAAATGGCATTCTGGCGTAATAGGTGTAGTATGTTCAAGAATCTCAATAAAATACAATATTCCAGTAATTCTTATTTCAATAAAAAACGGATATGGAAAGGCATCGTGTAGAAGTATCGAAGGAATTAACATTTTTGATATTTTAAAAAGTGTGTCAGATAAATTGGAGCGATTTGGAGGACATGACTTGGCGGCAGGATTTCTTATTTCGGAAAAATATTTAGGCGAAATTGAAAAACATTTGCGGCAAAGGCTTGCTAAAAAGAACAGGGAAAATGTGCAAAAAACTTTACATGTAGATGCATGGCTGAATATCGAGCATTTAAACAAAAGAAAATTACATGAGATAAATAGGCTATCACCTTTTGGGCTGGATAATCAGGAACCAAACTTTATGGATTCAGACATTAATTTTCTGAATTTAACGAGATTCGGGATAAATAATCGGCATTTTAAGGGATTTGTCAGAAAGAATAACCGTATTATTTCGGTAATTGGATATAATTTAGGACATAAATTGAAGACAAATAATTTTTATAAGAAAAAGTTTAAAATGGTTTATACACCGATATTTAAATCTGTTCATTCGGATTTATTTATCGAACTGAAAATAAAGGATTTTAAATAAAATGAATTAATTAAAAAAAATTATATATAATAAAAAAATTTAGGAGGAATTAAAGAAATGGCAGTAAAAAAATTAAATGAATCTACTTATGAAGTATCAGCAGTTAGAGAAGGAGAAGAATTAAAACACTTAAAGGAACACGTTTTAGTACATTTCAAAGATGCAAAAGTTGACGGATTCCGTCCAGGGCATGTACCTGCAAAAGTTATTGAAAAAAAATTTAAGAAAGATATTGAAGGGGAAATCTTAAACCATATTATTTCTGACGAATACAGAAAAGCGATTGCAGAAAATGAATTAAAACCAATTGCTGATATTAAACTTGAAAAATATGAGCTTAATGATGACAAAGTTGAAGTAGTATTTACAATACCTGTATTGCCTTCATTTGAATTAGGGCAATATAAAGGTGTGGAAGTAGAAAAGGAAAAAGTGGAAATTACTGACGAAAAAGTAAATGAAGAAATCGAAAAATTAAGAGAAAATGCTGCAAAATTAAAAGAAGTTGCAGAAAATGAAGAAGCTAAAAATGATGATGTTGTAAACATCAATTTTGAAGGATTTATAGATGGGAAAGCATTTGACGGAGGAAAAGCTGAAGGGTATGACTTGACATTAGGTTCTCACAGCTTTATTGACACTTTTGAAGATCAAATCGCAGGACACAAAAAAGGCGATGAATTTGATGTAAATGTTACATTCCCTGCAGAATATCACGCTGAAAGCCTAAAAGGAAAACCAGCTTTATTCAAAGTAAAAGTAAATTCAATTAAGAGAAAAGAAGAAGCTGAATTAAATGATGATTTGGCAAAAGAATTGGGATTTGACTCTGTTGAAGATATGACAGCTAAAACTAGAGAAAATATTACAAAAAGAGAAGAAGCAAGAGCTGAAAATGAATTCAAGAACAAAGTTGTTGACGCTGTAGTAAGTGCAACAGAAGTTGAAGTGCCAGAAGCATTAGTTCAAAGAGAAATTGACTACCAAATCAACAGATTTGCACAACAATTACAAATGCAAGGAATCAACCTTAACCAATATTTCCAAATGACTGGACAAACAATGGAAGCAATGAGAGAAAGCTCAAAAGAAAATGCTGAAAAAGCAGTAAAAACAGAATTAGTACTAGCTGAAATTGCAAAAGCTGAATCAATCAAAGCAACTGATGAAGAAGTATCAAAAGAAATAGAAACATTGGCTGCAATGTACGGACTTGAAAAAGATGCATTAATCGCTGATGTAAGAAAAAATGGAAATTATGAAAGATTCATTGATGAAACAAACTACAGATTAGTAAATCAAAAAACAATTGATTTATTAGTAAATGAAGCAAAAGTTAAATAGTAATTTTGAAAAAATTGTTAAATAAAAAGAATATTTTGATTTTAGAAGAATTTTGTGATAAAATAGTTTATTGCGAAATTCTTTTTCTCTATATTTAAGTTGCAAAATTTTAAAATGATTTTATACTATTTTCCATTTGAATAGCAGGTTAGTTATGAATTTTTTTAGCAAGGGGTCAAGAGCCCTTGTTAGCAAATAACATAAAATATAATTTCTGTTTTTTTAAATAGGGTTTAGTATTACGTAGTTTTACAATAATGAGAAAAAATAAAAAATGAAAGAAAAATTGACAGAAAGAGGAGGAAATAATATGTCAGTATATAGTCCAGTAGTTATTGAAAATGATGGACGTGGGGAGAGAAGCTATGATATTTATTCAAGACTTTTGAAGGATAGAATAATTTTTGTAAGTGGAGAAGTTGAGGATGGAATGGCAAATGCGATTGTCGCTCAATTATTATTTTTAGATGCACAGGATAATGAAAAAGATATAGTTATGTATATAAACAGTCCAGGAGGAGTAATTACCGCCGGGCTTGCGATTTATGACACAATGCGTCACATTAAAAGCGATGTTTCTACAGTATGCGTAGGACAGGCAGCAAGTATGGGAGCAGTATTATTGTCAGCTGGAGTAAAAGGAAAAAGATATTCATTGCCAAACTCAAGAATAATGATTCACCAGCCACTAGGTGGAGCAAGAGGGCAAGCAACGGATATTCAGATTCAAGCAAAAGAAATCGAACGAATGAAAGAAATTATAAGCGAAATTTTATCAGAAGCAACTGGAAAATCAGTAGAAGAAATCTATGCAGATACTGAAAGAGACAACTTTATGTCACCAGAAGAAGCTGTAAATTATGGATTAATAGATAAGATATTGTAAAACTTATTTGGTAACTTTAAAAACAGTTCTTAAATTAAAAATTTATCATTAAGTATTTCTTGTAAAGGCTTTTATAATTGGATTAAAAATGTCGTGATTTTTTGGAAATAAAAATTTCTGTCTGAACGAAGTGAGTTTAATTTTTATTTTCAAAAAATACTTAGACGAGCGGGGATTGTAAAGGGGATGGCGATTGATCCCCTTTACGTAGAAAAAAGAAAAAATATCTATATAATATAATTCACTTTATAAAATCTAAAGAAAAATCATTTACATAAATATTTAAAGATTGTATTTAATTTTTTGAAATTATAACATCTTGATGAAGTTGCTAAATAAATTTATTGTTAATAGTAAATTATATATAAAGAAAAAACGAGGTGAAAAATATTGGCAAATAAGAAAAAAAATTACTGTTCATTTTGTGGCAGGGAAGAGCATGAAGTGGAACGGTTGATACAGAGTCCTGAAGAGGATGATGTGTTTATTTGTAATGAATGTATAGAAGACAGTGCGGAATTGCTGGACAGTTTTAGGGAATATGATGAAAATGAGCATAACAGGGAAATCACGCTGTTAAAGCCAAAAGAAATAAAGGCAAAACTTGATGAATATATTATCGGACAGGAACAGCCTAAAAAGGTGTTATCTGTGGCGGTTTATAATCATTTTAAGAGAATAATGCACAAACAAAAAAATGTAGATAATGATGTGGAACTGCAAAAGTCAAATGTGCTGCTGGTGGGACCTACTGGAAGCGGGAAAACTTTGCTTGCACAGACATTGGCGAAAACATTGAATGTGCCTTTGGCGATTGCAGATGCAACAACATTGACAGAAGCAGGATATGTTGGGGATGATGTCGAGAATGTACTTTTAAAACTGATAAAAGCGGCTGATTATGATATTGAAGCAGCAGAGCATGGAATAATTTATATTGATGAAATTGATAAAATTGCTAGAAAATCGGAAAATATGTCAATTACAAGGGATGTTTCTGGAGAAGGAGTTCAGCAGGCGTTACTTAAAATCATTGAAGGGACTGTTGCAAGTGTGCCGCCACAAGGTGGAAGAAAACATCCAAATCAGGAAATGATTGAAATTAATACAAAGGATATTTTATTTATCGTTGGTGGAGCATTTGAAGGACTGGAAGCGAAAGTTAAGGATAGAGTTAATGAAAAAAGAGTTGGATTTGGGCTTGAAACAAATAATACGAAACTGGATGACTTAACTTTGTTTGAAAATGTGTTGCCAGAAGATTTGATAAAATTTGGGTTAATTCCTGAATTGATAGGACGTTTACCGGTAATTACGGCACTTCACGGACTGGATGAAGAGGCAATGATAAAAATATTGACAGAACCTAAGAACTCACTTGTTAAACAATATAAAAAATATTTTGAAATGGAAAATGTAGATCTGGAATTTGAGAAGGATGCAATTGTTGAAATTGCACAGCTGGCACTTAAACGAAAAATTGGGGCGAGGGGGCTTCGCTCAATTATTGAAAGTGTTATGACTGATTTGATGTATGAAATTCCATCGAAGGAAAATGTTAAGAAAGTGATAATTACGAAAGAAGCAGTTACGGATAAAGAAAAAGTAATTATTGAATAATAGAAATTTAAAATTGTTTTATTGTAACTGTTTAAAGAATGGATTTAGAAGTATGAAAGGAGAAATTATGCAAAATAAACCATTTATAGCTACACGAGAATTAGTTGTATTTCCAGGTGTTGTAACTCCGATTTTTATCGGTAGGCAGTCAAGCCTGAAAAGTCTTGAAGAAGCAATTTCAAGATTTGACAGCAAGCTAATTCTTTCGGCACAAAAAGATGCAAATGTGGAAGAGCCAAAATTTCCAGAAGATATTTATGAAACTGGAGTTTTAGTTCACGTTATACAGACAGTGAAAATGCCAAATGGAAATGTAAAGGTACTGGTTGAAGCTAAACATAGAGTTTTAATCAATCAATTTCCAAAAGATGATAATGGCGTTGTTTATGCTGAATATGAAGAAATTTTTTCAAAGCCTATCGACGAAAGTAAAGCTGAGGCCTTGAAACGTAGGGTAATTGATGAATTTTCAAATTATGCACAAAAAACTAATAAGGTGCTGCCTGATATTATTTACAATATAAAAGAGATTAGCAATATTGACAAGGTTTTCGACTTGATTTGTACGAATTTGATGATAGCAGTTGAAACAAAGCAGGAATTATTGGAAATATTGGATGTGGAGGCAAGAGCGTATAAAATTTTGAGTATTCTTGAAAGAGAAATTGAGATTTTTATGCTTGAACGTGAAATTGAAAATCGTGTGAAAGAACAGATGGCAGAAGTTCAGAAAAACTATTACTTGCGTGAAAAAATCAAGGTAATGCGTGAAGAAATGGGAGAAGGAACTGATTCAGACGAGGAACTGGAGGAACTTGATCAAAGAGTTCGGGATGCAAAAATTCCTCAGGAGCTAAAGGATAAGTTGGTAAAAGAGCTTTCGAGAATGAAGAAAATGCCAGATTTTTCTGCTGAATCTTCGGTAATCAGAACGTATCTTGAAACTGTACTTGAATTACCGTGGGAAGTTTCAACTAATGATGAAATTGATATTGAAAAAGCTGAAAAAATTCTAAACGAAGATCATTATGGGCTGGAAGAAGTTAAGGAAAGAATATTGGAATTTTTGGCAATTAAAAAATTAAATAAGACATTAAAAGGTTCGATTATCTGTCTTGTGGGGCCTCCAGGTGTAGGGAAAACATCGCTTGCACATTCGGTGGCACGTTCAATGAATAGAAAATTCACAAGAATTTCACTTGGTGGAGTAAGAGATGAAGCCGAAATTCGTGGGCATAGAAGAACTTATGTGGGAGCAATGCCAGGAAGAATTATAAACTCATTGAAACAGGTTGGAGTAAATAATCCGGTAATGCTGTTTGATGAAATTGACAAGATGGCTTCTGACTTTAGAGGAGATCCTGCTTCAGCAATGCTGGAAGTTTTAGATCCTGCACAAAACAATTCATTTGAAGATCACTACATTGATCATACTTTTGACTTGTCAAATGTATTCTTTATTTGTACGGCAAATGATCTGGGCGGAATTCCAGGTCCACTTCGTGATAGAATGGAGATTATCTCAATCGAATCTTACACAGAATTTGAAAAATTAAATATTGCAAAAAAATATTTGATACCTCAAACACAAGAAGAAAACGGATTAAAGGATTATAAAATTTCATTTTCTGATAAAGCAGTTATGAAGATTATAAACGAATACACAAGGGAAGCTGGAGTAAGAAATTTACGAAGAGAAATTAGTAAATTGTTCAGAAAAATAGCAAAAGAAATACTTGTATCAAAATCTGACAGCAAAAAGATTTCTGTTTCTGAAGCAAAAATCAAGAAATATTTAGGAAATGCAAAATTCAGAGTAGATAAAGTTAAAGAAAAAGAAGGTAAAATTGGTGTTGTCAATGGACTTGCATGGACAGCAGTTGGAGGTACAACTTTAGAAGTGCAAGCAGTAAAAATGGAAGGAAAAGGTGTGCTGCAGCTTACAGGAAAACTAGGAGATGTAATGCAGGAATCAGCTAGAGTGGCTTATTCTTACGTACGGCATATAAAGAATGAACTTGGAATCAAGGAAAAATTTAACGAAACAACAGATGTTCATTTACACTTCCCTGAAGGAGCAGTGCCAAAAGACGGGCCATCAGCAGGTATCACAATTACAACAGCAATTATTTCAGTATTGACGGATAAGGAAGTTAGACAGGATGTGGCAATGACTGGAGAAATAACGATTACTGGAGAGGTTTTAGCAGTTGGTGGAATCAAGGAGAAGGTAATTGGGGCTCACAGAGTTGGTATAAGAGATGTTGTGCTTCCTTATGACAATAAAGTTGATACAGAGGAATTGCCAAAGGAAATTGCAGACCAGATGAAATTCTACTTTGCTAAAACTTATGATGATGTGAAAAAGATTGTTTTTGTGGAGAAAGAAGCGAAGAAAAGTAAAGCTGTAAAAAAGGTGGCTGAGAAAAAATAATAGTTTATAATAACGGGGAATTCTAATTTATGGAGTTTCCTGTTTTATTTTTATAAAATAATACTAAACCCCATTTAAAAAATAGAAATAAAATTTTATAACAATTAATCTGATAACCTCATAAAAAAAAATCAAATCTAATTTTTAAGTATCCATATAAGGGATTCTTATTCAGAATTTGAAAAACTTCTTATTGTTAATTAATATTTTTCATAATTCTATATTTTTTCTTTTTATATAAGCAAGGGAAATCGATCGCCATTTTCCTTTATTTCGCAATAACAGTTTTTAGGTTTAGTATCATTTGAAATTTGAGAAAAAAAAGGAGTAATATCTCTGTTAAGATATAACTCCTCATTCCAAAGTTTTTTATATTTTTTAAAATCTATATGATTTTATTTTTACTTGTTATACAAGAATTTTATGTAAAGAATATATTTATTTATAAGAAATTAATTCATAGATTAACTAAATGGATTAATTGCCCATCTAAATGTCTTGTTGTAAAAATTACTGTCTAAACTAGAAACTGTTACTCTTCTACTTCCAGAAGAAGCATGAATAAACTGTCTATTACCCATGTAGATACCTACGTGAGAAATACGCCCTTTTCCAGTTGTTTCAAAAAATACCAAATCGCCTTTCGTCATATTCATTGATGAAATTCTTGGTTTAAATGTTGCTTGTGAACTTGAAACTCTAGGCAAGTTTACATTAGCAGCTTTTTTGAATACGTAACCAACGAAGCCTGAACAATCAAAACTGTTAGGACCAGTTGCTCCCCAAACATACGGTGAACCTAATTTTGTTTGTGCGAAAGAGATAATTTGATCTCTTACTGCTGTAGAAGAACTTCCACTACTTCTCACCTCTTGTCTTGGTTTTGATACAACAGTTAAATCTATAGTTTTATTACTATAATGATTTTTGATTGTATTTTGTAAATCCGCAAATGATACAGCAGATATAACTAAAGCTCCAGCTAGCATCAATATTTTCTTCATTAGAACCTCCAATCTACCTTTGAACTTTGGTAAATATATTATAGCAACATTGTCTTTTATTTTAATTTTTAAAAAATTAATTTTAGATTAATTAAACGAAAGTATAACTTATAAAATTGTTTGAAACAACTAAATTAAAGTAAATTAAATTGAATTTATAGCATATTTAATAGTTCAAAATCAATTATTTTACTTCTACAATAACTTTTCCATTAGCACTATTCGTTTCTAAAAATTTATGTGCCAAAGAAATTTCATTTAATGTAAAAATTTTTGCAATTCTTGGTTTTATGAGATGTTTTTCAATAAAATCAAACATTTCTTTTATTGTATCTTTTTTGACAATTGTGCTGTTAAATGAAGTTAGGTAGGATTCTGAAGGGATTTCGTCAAGTGGTTCAAAATTTTCGATTACCCATCCTCCAAGACAGCCTGTCATACAGACTATTCCACCTTGTTTCACAGATTTTAAAGAATTTTTCAAAGTGGGAGTGCCGATTAAATCAAGGACTTTGTCAACTCCGTCTGGAAAATATTCTTGTAACTGAGTGTCAAAAGTTTCATCTTGAATTAGGACAAAATCTGCTCCCATTTCTTTTAAAAATTCAACTTTAGTCTTACTTCTTGATGTTGCAATCACGGTGTTTCCAAAACTTTTGGCAAGCTGGATTGAAGCAAGGGCAACTGAACTTGTTCCGCCACGAATCAGCAGAGTGTCAGTGTTTTTTAACTGCAGGCTTTTGAATAAAGAGCCGTAAGCTGTGTAGTATAATTCAGGATATGCTGCAAGTTTTACCCAGTCTGTTTCTGAAAGAGTTATTGGATAAACTTGAGAAGATGGTACAAGCGTGTATTCGGCGTAACTTCCATTAAATTCACGCCCCAAACCATTCATCATTGTGAAAACTCTATTTCCTTTCTGAAAATGGCTATCAGAAGCATCTTCAATAACGCCAACACATTCAATTCCAATCACGCGTGGCAATTTCACAGAAGGAGAAAACCCATCTCTAGTAAATATTTCAGCCCGATTTATTCCAAAAGACTTAATTTTTATAAGAACCCAGCCATTTTTTACTTTCGGAATTTCAATATTTTGAATTTTTAGTTCATCAGCAGTACAAGGATTTTCAAGAACAACGGCTTTCATAGTATTTTTTTTGTTTAACATAATAAAATTCCTTTCTTACATTTTAAATTTTAATTGACAAAAATAAATCTTTATAGTATTATACTATATAGAACTAATAAGTCAAGAAAATTTTGTGTAGATTAGGAGATTATAATGAATAAAAAAGTAAATTTGGGAATATATATAAGCAAAATTAAGCAGACACATGATAGAATTTTAAATTATATTCTCTCAAAAAGAGAAATTACTGTTTTTAATGGTGAGCGTGGAAAAATTTTGCATATACTCTGGGAAAAGGATAATGTAACGTGCAAGGAATTGTCGAAAAAAACTGGGCTTGCGATAAATACACTTACACCGATGTTAGATAGAATTGAAAAGGCTGGGCTAATAGAAAGAGCGCCACATCCTGATGATAGGCGGAAAGTGCTGATAAGACTTACAGAGTATGCACAGGGCTTTAAAAAGGAATATGAGGAAATTTCTGAAACTATGACAAATTATGTTTATGAAGGGTTTTCTCAAGAGGAAATTGGAATGTGTGAAGAGTTTTTGGAAAGGATTTCGCAAAATTTAGAGAAAGCTGAAAAAAAGAAAAACAAAAAGTAGAAATATTGATAGAAAGGGGCAAATATGAGAAAAATTATAGAATTTCAGAATGTGAGTAAAAAATATCCAAATGGAAATGAAGCTGTAAAAGACATAAATTTTTCGATAAATGAAGGAGAATTTATTGTGTTTATCGGGACTTCGGGAAGTGGGAAAACTACAGCTTTGAAAATGATAAATCGGTTGGAAGATGCGACTTCTGGAGAAATAAAAATAAAAGGGGAAAATATTTTTGAATATAATATTTATAAAATGCGTTGGAATATGGGGTATGTCTTGCAGCAGGTGGCTTTGTTTCCGCATCTGACAGTAGAAGAAAATATAAGTGTTGTACCTGAGCTGAAAGGGTGGAAGAAAGAAGAGATTAAGGCAAGGACAGAGGAATTGCTGGAAATGATTGGACTGGAAAGTGAAAAATATCTGAAAAGAATGCCAGCTGAGCTGTCTGGTGGAGAAGCACAGAGAATAGGGATAGCAAGGGCATTGGCGGGAGATCCTGAAATTATATTGATGGATGAGCCTTTTAGTGCATTGGATCCGATTACAAGAAAAAGTTTGCAAAAGGATATAAAAAAATTACAACAGAAAATCAATAAAACGATTGTTTTTGTAACGCACGATATTGAGGAAGCCTTTTATTTAGGAGACAGGATTTTTATAATTAGGGATGGGAAAATTCTTCAATCTGGAACGAAATCTGAATTAATTAATAATCCGAAGGATGAATTTGTAAGGGAATTTATTAGTTTGGAAACAAATGAAAATTCGGAAAATAAAATTGATAAAAAAATTATTGAAAAACTGAAGGAAAATGGGGAATATGCAAAACTGGTTATGGAAATAGAAAATTGTAGAAGTAAAGATTAAAAAATTTTCAAAAGATCATCATTTTAATAGTTTTCGGACATACCTTAATAAAGAAGTAACTTTAATAATTTTTGAAAATGAATTATTAATAAAACAAATATGAAAAATTTGAAAGAAAGAAGGAAAATAAAAATGAAAAAAACATTAGTAGTTATGGCACATCCTGATATGGAAAATTCAAGAGCGAACAAAGCCTTTAAAGAAGAAGCAGAAAAATTATCAAATGTAGAATTGTATAATATTTATGAAAAATATCCTGATGGAAAGATTGACGTTGAAAAAGAACTGAAATTATTGTCTGAAACAGGGACTTTAATATTGCAGTTTCCTTTATTTTGGTTTAATTGTCCATCTTTGCTTAAAGAATGGATAGATACTGTATTTATGGCAGCTCATTATGGCGAAAATAAAGTGCTTAAAGGTAAAAAAATTGGAGTTGCAGTGACAACTGGAGGAATTGCATCAAGATATGATGGAACAAATGGATTGACAATAAAAGAAGTGTTAAAGCCGTTTTTATTAAGCATAGCTTATGTTGAAGGTATTGAATTGCCAATTTATTCATTATTTGGAGTAATGCCAGATTTAAGCGATGAAAAAATTGCTGAAAGTGCAAAAAAATATGCAGAATATATAGAAAATAATTTATAAGATTAGATAAAACTCTAAATAAATAGTCATAATTAGGTATGCTGAAAACTATTAAAATGATGATTTTTTGAAAATTTTTTAAGTCAAAAACAACAGTATTAGTTTTATAACAATTCATAAACAAAATACAACATAGATTTTGAATTTTTTAGACACTCCCTGATTTAACTTTAAATGATAAAATTTTAGAAATAAAAGGAGAAAATAATGAATAATAACTTTTTTCAAGTATTTTATGAGCGTAAAGAAGAGTTTTTCAAGGCTGTTATTGAGCATATGCAGATTTCATTTTATGCACTTGTAATTGCTTTGATTATTGCAATTCCGCTTGGAATTTATTTGACATATAATAAGAAAATAGCAGAAATAATTATCGGACTTACAGCGATAATGCAAACTATACCTTCACTAGCATTACTTGGATTATTGATTCCAGTTATGGGAATTGGTAGAAAACCTGCAATTACAGCACTTGTAATTTACGCCTTGCTTCCAATTTTGCGAAACACGTATACTGGAATAAATGGAGTAGATCCAGTATATATGGTGGCTTCAAGGGCTATGGGAATGAATAAGGCACAACAGCTCTTTAAAATTCAGCTGCCACTTGCGATGCCTGTAATTATGGCAGGAATCCGTACAGCGACAGTTCTTATCATTGGGACAGCGACACTTGCTTCGTTAATTGGTGCAGGAGGGCTTGGAAAATTGATTTTGCTTGGGCTTGACAGAAATAATATGAACTTAATTTTGCTTGGAGCAATTCCATCTGCATTATTAGCAGTTTTATTTGATTTTATGTTGAGAAAACTGGAAAATAAAAACTGGAAAGTAATTATAATTTCATTTATAAGTCTGTTTATAATATTTTTTTCTGGAAATTTAGTTATGAATAAGCAAAACAAAAGAGATAAAATTGTAATTTCAGGGAAATTGGGAACAGAGCCGGAAATATTGATAAATATGTATAAATTTCTTATTGAGGATGAAATGAATGTAGATGTGGAACTAAAATCAGGATTTGGAACTACATCATTTAACTTTAATGCATTGAAATCAGGAGAAGTTGATATTTATCCTGAATTTACAGGGACTGTAGTATTTACATTCCTTAACGAAACGCCAGTAAGCAATATAAAAGAGCAAGTTTATGAGCAGGCTAGAAATGGAATCTTGAAAAAATACGACATGGTACTGTTAAAACCGATGGCATATAATAACACTTATGCAGTCGGAGTTTCACAAAACTTTGCAAGTGAAAATAATATTACAAAAATATCAGACTTGGCACGAGTAAAAGATAAGGCTAAAATTGGTTTCACAAGAGAATTCGTTGACAGGGAGGACGGGTACAAAGGAATGAAGAAATTATATAACTTTGAATTTTCAAGTGTGAAGGAATTTGAGCCAAAATTACGTTATGTGGCGGTGCAAAGTGGAGATATAAATGTGATTGATGCCTATTCTACGGATAGTGAGCTGGAGCAGTATAAAATGACAGTTCTGAAAGACGATAAGAATTTATTCCCTCCATATCAGGGAGCTCCTTTAATGAAAAGAGAAACTCTGAAAAAATATCCAAAATTAGAGCAAATTTTGAATAAATTACATAATAAAGTTACAGATGATGAAATGCGTAAGATGAACTTTGAAGTAGGAGTCAATGGTAAAAAGGCTTATGATGTGGCAAAGGAATATTTGATAAAAAATGGATTAATTAAAAAATAAAAAAATGACAGTCCTAAATTATAATTTTTTATAACTTGCAGGATTGCCATTTTTTTCTTAAAATAGTGAATATGGAGAGAGAATTAGAATAATTCACTATTCAAGATATGAATTATTAAAAATATATTTGTTAGCATTATTATTAGTATGATTGTTTTATTAGTCTAAAGGTGGCATATCATTGGGTTTAGGCTCTCTAGGTTTATGATTTAGCATTTCAATCAGTTTAGCAGCTTCTTCTTTTGAAACTTTTCCATTATTTAATGAATTTGTTAATGACTGAATTTCTGCATCAGTTAATTTTTTTGGTACATCTTTTGGCTTACATTTATCGTTTGGTTTTTTATGTTGTCCTTTTCTTTCCAGCATTTTTGCAATTTCAGTACCTTCAGACTTTGTAATTTTTCCATTGTTCAATTTTTTCTTTAATTCTTCGATTCTAGTAAAATCAGGTTTTTTTATAATATTTCCGTTTTCATCTATAATATTTCCATTACTGTCTTTTTGTTGTAATTTATGTGGTGGTTTGCATTCATCACTAGGTGTACTGTTTGCAGTAGTAGTTGTTCTGCCGGTACTATTTGCAGCTGTAAGGGTAGTTCCTGCAAATACTGACAGTGAGGTTAATATAGCAATTCCTAAAATTTTATTTTTATCTATTTTTTTCATAATAATTCCTCCGATTATTTATTCATAGTTTTATTTTTTGTCATTTCTTATTGACAAGAATATAATATCAACAAATTTTGACAAAAAAATGGAAAAATTGTGTCTTTTTTGTGAAATTTTAATTTTTTTTACTAAAATTAATTTTAAAATAGTTTTATTTATATCTAGTAGTAAATTATTAAAATTAAATGTTCTTGAAATTTAATACTATTTCCCATTTAAATAGGGTTTAGTATAAGGAATATAATTATAACTTTTGAGTTCAATTTTAAAGTGATTTTATTATAATTTAGATATTCAAAATATTATAATTACAAATATAAAATAAATAAAATTCCTTGTGGACTTTTTTAAATTTTTATGTGATAATTTAATACAAGAAATTTTTCACAAATAAATTTAACTGGAAGGGAGAATGTAATAAAAAACAGTTTTATTACAGTATAAAAGAATGAAAAATAAAGAAACTTTAGAACTAGTGACGAATGCTGCAAAAAGTAAAATAGGGCTTTTAAAAGAAAGTAAGGGGAAATATTTTTTATCAGCCTTTTTGGCAGGGATGTTTATTGGGATTGGAATTTTGCTGGCTTTTACAGTGGGAGGAGTTAGCAGTAGTTTGCCAACTAATAAGATTCTTATGGGTGTCAGTTTTGGGATTGCGTTAAGTCTTGTTGTTATATTCGGAACAGACTTATTTACGGGGAACAATCTGGTTGGGGTAGCTGGATTTTTGAATAAGGCTTTGAGTATAAAAGATGTACTGCTTTTGTGGATAGTGTCTTATCTGGGAAATCTTGTGGGCTCTATTGCAACAGCTGTTATTTATGTGATGTCAAATGCGGCTTCAAAACCAGTTGTAGAATTTATTATAAAAAGTTCAAAGGCAAAAATAGGAGGTTCACCACAAAGTCTATTTTTTAAGGGGATTTTGTGTAATATTCTTGTCTGTCTAGCTGTTTTGGCAGGAATGAAATTAAAAGAGGAAACTGCCAGATTAATTATGGTTTTCTGGTGTCTATTTGCCTTTATAACAGCGGGATTTGAGCATAGTGTAGCTAACATGACGCTTTTATTGATGGGAATGATATATGATGGGGCAAAGGAAATAACATTAAATGGATATTTTTACAATTTGCTTTTTGTAACGCTGGGGAATATTGTTGGGGGAGGATTTATTGGGTTTGCCTGTTATTATTTGGCAAAAAAGGATAAATAATAATTGGAATAAAAAAATTTTGGATAGAAAATTAATAGAGAGAGAAATAAATAAATTTTGGAGGGAAAATGAAAATTAGCTTAAATCGTGAAAATTTTGATTTGGTACTTGAAAAGCTGAAAAAGGAATATAAAATATATGCACCAGTTGAGATACCGTTTCGTGGGACATTTTCAGATACTTCTGTCATCAGATATTCTGAAATTGACAAGATTGATGAAATATGTTTTGACAAGAAATCCAATTTTTCAGCAAAGGAAGTAATGTTGCCAATAACACAGACAATGTTCTATTTTACAGAAGAAGGATGCAAAATGTCTAAGGAGCAAGATGAAAAATATCTAATATTTCTTAGAAGCTGTGATTTACATTCTGTAAAAAGAGTTGATGAAGTTTACTTGAATAACAAGTTTCTGGATATTTATTATAAAAGAGTAAGGGATAAGGTTAAATTTGTAGTGTTTGGATGCCCAAATTCATTTGAGAACTGTTTTTGTGTGGATATGGGGACTAACAGGACTGATGAATATAATATTGGAATAAAGGTTACAGAAGAGGAAATATTTGCTGATATAAGAGATGATGAGCTGAAAGTGTATTTTGATGAGCTTATCGCTGAAAATAATAACAATAAAATAAAAGAAAATGTGGAATTTGAAATGGAATTTGTGGAAGACAATGAAATTCACGTGGATATTCCTGATAATATTGAGCTTGAGGATATTATAAATCTGGATTTGTGGCGTGAATACGACAGCCGTTGTATAGCCTGTGGAAAATGCAACTTTGTTTGTCCAACTTGCACTTGTACGACTACACAGGACATTTTTTACACTGAGAATGAAAATAATGGAGAAAGACGGCGTGTATGGGCTTCGTGTCATGTAAACGGCTTTACGGATATGGCTGGTGGACATTCATTTAGACAAAGACACGGAGATAGGATGAGATTTAAAGTGATGCACAAAATATCTGATTTTAAAAAGAGATTTGGCTATCAGATGTGTACAGGCTGTGGAAGATGCGATGATGCCTGTCCTGAATACATCTCATTCTCAAACTGTATTAATAAACTAAGTGCCGAACTAAAAAAAATTTCAGCTGAGAAAAAGGGGGGAAAATCAGAATGACAGCAATTAACACATTAAATACAATAAATATGGATGAACAGGCTATAATGGATATGAACGTATATTTGCCAACTGTTCACAAACTTTTGTCTATTGAGAAAGTTACCGGGTTGGAATGGCTATTTCGTGTGGAATATAAAAATGGAAGTGTAAATGCTGGACAGTTTATGCAGGTTTCATTGCCGGGAGTTGGGGAAGCTCCTATTTCCATTGCAAATTTTGACTTGGAGGAAGGCTATCTTGATTTTCTGATTAGAAAAGTTGGGAAAGTTACAGACAGGATTTTTGAACTGAAGGCAGGAGATAGAATTTTTTTGAGAGGACCTTATGGACACGGTTTTCCAATTGAACAATACAAAAATAAACATATTGTAATGATTGTTGGAGGAAGTGGAATTGCTCCAGTTCGCCCAATTATCGAATATTTTACAAAGCATCCTGATCAAATGAAGTCCTTTAAAATCATTGTTGGATATAAAAATTATGAAAGTGTTATTTTTGAAGAGGAATTTTCACGTTGGAGAGAAAATATTGAAATACTTGTAACATTGGATAATGTAGAAACAGCAAGAAATATTGGAAAGACAGAAAATGAAATGCACGAAGGAATGGTTACAAAATATATTCCAGACTTAAAGATTCCTGAAAATATGGATGAAGTCGAATATATTGTTGTAGGGCCTCCAGTAATGATGCATTTTTCTTGCCTTGAAATATTAAAAACAGGTATTCCAGATGAAAAAATCTGGGTTTCCTTTGAAAGAAAGATGTCCTGTGCCGTTGGGAAATGCGGACATTGTAAAATTGATGAAACATATATTTGCCTTGAAGGGCCAGTATTTAGATATGATTTTGCAAAAAAACTGCTTGATTAAGATATGAATTTTAAGAAAAAACAAAAGAAGAGGTAAAAAAATGAGCATGGATATAAATAGAAAAACAGTTACCAAAAATGCGTTCAGGGTAACAAAGGACAGATCTAAAACGGCATTGCGTGTGAGAGTGCCAGGAGGTGCGATTACTGGAGAAGTAATGGAAATGGTTGCAAAAATAGCTAATACTTATGGAGATGGAAATGTTCATATTACAACTCGTCAAGGTTTTGAAGTATTGGGAATTTCGTGGAACGATATTGAGAAAGTCAATAAGATGGTGCAGCCGATTATGGAAAAACTGGAAATTAATTATAAGGACAAAGATAAGGGATATGCCGCTGCTGGTACAAGAAATGTTGCTGCCTGTATCGGAAATAAGGTGTGTCCAAAAGCCGCCTATAATACAACAGAATTTGCAAAGAAAATCGAAAAAGCAATATTTCCAAATGATTTTCACTTTAAGGTGGCATTAACAGGTTGTCCAAATGACTGTCAAAAAGTTAGAATGCACGATTTTGGAATAATCGGAATGGCAAAGCCTGAACTGGATGAATCAAAATGTGTTTCTTGCGGAATGTGTGAAAGAAAATGTAAAAAGCTTTCAACAGGAGCAATTTCATATAAAAACTATAAACCTGTAAGAGATCACCAAAGATGTATTGGTTGTGGAGAATGTGTACTGAACTGCCCAACAGGAGCATGGACAAGATCTCCTAAAAAGTATTATAAACTTGCAATAATGGGAAGAAGTGGAAAACAAAATCCAAGATTGGCAGAAGACTGGTTATTCTGGGCAGATGAGGAATCAATAATAAAAATAATAAAAAATACTTACGAATATGTTGATAAATACATCGACAGAAGTCTTCCAAAAGAACATATTGGTTACATTGTTGACAGAACAGGCTTTGAAGAATTTAAGAAGTGGGCACTAAAAGATGTTAATTTGCCAGAAGAAACTGTTATGGTGAATAATGTGTATTGGGGAAATGGGATAAAGTATCAAGGGATATTGTAAGAATATTTTAATAAAATCAAGGTTATCTGAGACAAATTCTTAGGTAACCTTTTTCTATTTTAAAATAATTTGAATATAAATTTGTAAAAATTTCAAAATACTATTGATTTTTTTTCAAAATATAGTATAATTTAAATAGATTGAGAAAAAAATAATTTGATTTGAAAATTATTGAAATCTGGGATAAAAATTAAAATTTAGATATTGTAAAGGAGAATTTAAAAGTATGAAAGTTGTAGTAATTGGATGTACGCATGCTGGAACGGCTGCGATTGTGAACTTGAGAAAAACAAATCCTGAGGCTGAGATAGTGGTGTTTGAGAGAAATGATAACATTTCATTTCTATCTTGCGGAATTGCCTTGTATGTGGGGGGAGTTGTAAAAGATCCTCAAGGGTTATTTTATTCTTCGCCTGAAAAACTGAGAGAATTGAATGTTGACATGAGAATGCGACACGATGTGAAAAATATCGATATTGAAGGGAAAACAATCCGTGTGGCAAATTTGGAAACTGGGATTGAATTTAACGAAACTTTTGACAAATTGATTATAACATCTGGTTCTTGGCCGATTATCCCATCAATTGAAGGAGTTGATCTGAATAACATTTTACTTTGTAAAAATTATAACCATTCAAATGAAATTATTGAAAGAACAAAACATTCTCAAAAAGTTGTTGTTGTTGGAGCAGGGTACATTGGAGTGGAACTTGTGGAAGCGTTTAGGGACAATGGGAAGGAAGTTGTCTTAGTGGATGCCGAAGAAAGAATCTTAAGTAAATATTTTGACAAGGAATTTACAGATATTGCTGAAGAATCGTTTAAACATAGGGGAATTATTATTGCAACTGGAGAAAAGGTTGTAAAATTTGAAGGAAACGATGGAAATATGACAAAAGTGGTTACTGATAAAAATGTGTATGAGGCAGATATGGTAATTATGTGTGTTGGATTCTTGCCAAACACTTCATTGTTTAAAGGACAGTTGGAAATGTTACCGAATGGAGCGATTAAAGTTGATGAATACATGAGAACAAGCAACAAGGATGTTATGGCTGCTGGAGATTGCTGTTCAGTATTTTATAATTCTTTACAAAAAGAAGTTTATATACCGCTTGCAACAAATGCTGTAAGAATGGGTACACTAGCTGGAATAAACTTGCTTGAAAATAAAATAAGACATTTGGGAACTCAAGGAACCTCTGGAATAAAAATTTATGAAAATAATATGGCGGCGACTGGTTTGACAGAGGAAGCTGCGAAAGAAAATGGACTGGAAGTGGAAAGTATTATAGCAGTTGACAATTATCGTCCTGAATTTATGCCGACTTATGAAAAAGTAACATTAAAAGTAGTTTATGACAAAAATAGCAGAGTAATTTTAGGAGCACAGTTAAATTCTAAAATTGATTTGACACAATCAATTAACACATTGTCAGTATGTATCCAAAATAAAATGACTGTAGAAGAACTGGCATTTGTAGACTTTTTCTTCCAGCCTCATTATAACAAGCCTTGGAATTTCTTGAATTTAGCAGGGTTAAACGCTTTAAAATAGAAGATATTTATGATATGGAATAGAAATAAATAAAATGAAAAAAGGAGCAATCTCAAATTAATGATGAGAAGACTCCTTTTTTATTACTTTAACTTTTTAATTTTTCAGAAATCAAAATTTATTTATTTTCTTAATTTAATTACATTTTGAAATTTCCAGTTTCGCCATTGTTGGCCTTATTAATTAAAAAGTTTGACATTTCTTTAAATTCTGATACTGCTTTTGCATCTTTTCCTTTTAGGGAACTTACATTTTGGGAATTTACAAGATTTCTTGAAATTTCAAGGGCTACATCTCTGAATGAATTTTGATTCATTGAGAATAATTCACCTTTTTGGTTTTTTCTATCGTATTGGGCACCAATTATCTTTCCATCCTTAACTGTTAATTTTACGAATGAAGTCCAGTTGCCATCATATTTCTTCTCAACAGAATAAATACCATTTTTCATTGCCGAAAATCCCAAAACATTTAGTAAAAGCATTAATATAAACAATAATTTCTTCATATTCAACACCACTTTCCAAAATAAAAATTTTTTCTCAAATCTCCTTAAATATATATTCGGATTACTCTAAAATTAAATTATAAAAATTAACTAAAAATCATATATAAACTAATTTTATTTTAATTTTTTCTACTTGTTTTTAAAGTTTTCCTATTGTCATTATACACCATTTTCTAAAAAAATCAACTATTTTTAATAAAATCCCTGAGTATCAGTCAAGTGTCCGTCTTTGTTGTAAAAACTCCAGTTACCATAGGCTTTATAGTTTCTTAATGCACCTTGTACTTTAACTTTTCCATTATCATAATATTGGGTAAAATTACCGTTTCCATTTGTAAGTTTCATTTCACGTTCTTTTCCGCCGTTTTTTGAATATCCTAAAATTTCTGTAACTAAACCATTTTGATAAGTTTCAATCAGTTTTTTTGAACCATTTTCATAATTCCAAGTCCATTGTCCATTTCTTAAATTATGTGAATAATTTCCGTTTGAACGTACATTTCCGTTGGAATAGTATGATTTTGCTTCACCGTTTAATTGTCCGTTGGCGTATGTATTTTCATTTGTTACAACACCGTTTGAAAATTTTATTTCTTTTCCGTTTTTAGTGTTGTTTGCATATTCAAGAGAAGAAGTTAAACGTCCAAATTCGTCAAATTCATAACTTTTCCCATTTAATACACCATTTTGATAATTTTTTAGTGCTTTTGAATTTCCGTTTCCGTAAAAGTCAATGTCCTCACCATTTCTAACACCATTTGTATAATTTACAACTTTTAGTAAATTTCCATTTTCATAGTATAGGAACATAGGCCCGTTTAATGCACCATTTTGATAATTTCTTACTGCTTGGGCATTTCCAGCCTGATTAAATTCAACATAAGTCCCAGTAAATGGCTGTCCAGTTTCCTTTAAAGTTGCAAGATTTCCAGAAATAGTAACATCAGCAACAGTGCTGTAATGTGAGCTTAATGCACGTGATGACTGTGATAAATATTCACTACTTCTTTTTGGTGTAACGTTTGGGGTTGCAGCAGAAGCCAGCATACTCACAGATACACATGAAAATAAAACAACCATTGATTTTTTGAATGATTTTAGCATAATAAATTTGCCTCCTTTTTCTAACATTATTTTCATTATATCAAAAATTAATTATATTTATCTTAGAATAAAAATGAAAATTTTTCCTTTACTTGATTTAGAAAAATAATTTTTAAAAACAAATAAAATATGTTATAATTTTAACATTAGAAAATTTTAAACTTGATTTTATAGAAAAAGATAGTTTTGATGGATTTAAGAAATAATTTACAAGAAAAATATCTTTCCATCTGAGAATATGTGAATAATAGCTTTGAGAAAGAAGTATTTTAAAAGGAAGTGAATAAATTATGGATTTTGAAAATTTACAAAGAGAGTTATTTGAGAGAAAATTGAAAATGGGAGAATATTTTAAGCGGACATTCGAAGTTTTGAAGGTATTTATGAAGGAAAATGTGCTTTGGGTAATGTTTTTTATAATGGTAAATGCAGGATGGTTATTTTTAGGTGTAATTAATTCTATGTTTATGTTAAAAATTTCAATATTTGAATACATTGGAATTTTTACGATTCGTCAGGCATTAATACCGATATTCGTTAATATTTTTAGCGCAGTTGTAATTACAAACGTTGCTAAAAAAATTGAAAATGATGAAGAGAATTATAAATTTAAAAATATTTTTTTAAAATTTGTAAAATATACAGCAATATATGTGTCAATTACATTTATACTTGGTTTTGTAGGAGATAATGTGATTTTTAAAACAGGAAATAATCAAATTTTGATGATTATTTTATCTGCAATATCGGGTATAACAAGTTTTTTATGGCTAATAATCGTATTAAATGCTCTATATTTTGTGCAAACTTATTATACTAAAGATATGAAAATAATGGATGCACTAAAGTATAATTTAAAATTATCCAAAGGGAATAGATTAAGAATACTGATACCTATTATTATATTAGGATTTATGGAAGCTAGAATTATGGTGCCGTTTTTTAATGGATTTTTTGTTTCCCATAATGTTCCATTACCTGTTGTGTGTGGAATCTCTATTTTTTCTGGAATTATTTTAAGTTGTATAAGAAGTTTTGCAACTGTAATGGAGGTTATAATATTTTTTAATGTAGAATATGATTATTTGAAAAATAAAAATTAAAAATAAATTTGAAAGGAAATGAATAAATTATGGATTTTGAAAATTTGCAAAGAGAGTTATTTGAGAGAAAGTTAAAAATGGGGGAGTATTTTAAAAGAGCATTTGAGAGTTTGAAAGTTTTTATTGAGAAAAACAAAAAAGTAGTAAGTTTATTAGTTGTTGCAAATATATGTACATTTTTTTTCAATATTTTACAACAGATTATTAAAGCAGAGATAAAGGTTGCAAGTCAGGTTGGAGATACAGATGCTATTTTAAGAGGAAGCATGTTAAGTTTTTTACTTTCAGTTGGAGTTTTAATGATTTCAGCTGGTACGGGATTAATAAGAGCAGTTGTATACTCAAAAATCGCCTGTGAAATAGAAGGTAGGGAAAATGAGTACAGATTTAAAAATGTAGCTCTTAAATATTTGAAGTTTATAGGAATATATTTGTTATCTGTATTAATTATTGGAATTGTAGTATCCCTGTTAGCAACAATAACAACGATTATTTTTTTAGTATTAACAAAAAATACAGAAATAGGATTTTTTAAGTATCTACCTTTGATAATATCAATGACAATGTATCTAATTATTATATTTTTGATAGTTTTAAACATTCTTTATTTCATACAAACTTTTTATGCAAGAGATATGAAAGTAATAGACACCTTCAAGTATAATTTAAGTTTATCTAAAAAGAACAGATTGAGAATATTGGTTCCACAGCTCATTTTGGGATTGATAAATTGTATATTTATAATACCACTATTTATACAAAGTTTTATTTATATTCCATCATATATTGTATTTCCTGTTTCTATAATATGTGGGATAATTTCTTCTGTTTTAGGTTTAGTCAGTATAATAATGAATATGATAATATTCTTGAATGTGGAATACGATTATTTAAAAAAACAAGATGAAGAAATGAGAAAAATTGAAGAAAATATTTAATTTATGGAAAGGAAAGTGAAATTATGAGTCTGGAAAATGTAAGAGAAAAATTAATGGAGAAAAAACTGACTACTTTGGAATATTTTGGTGTGGCTTTTGAGGCATTTAAAGGATTTTGGAAGGAAAATCCTGTAATGATGGTTTCAATGTTTGTATTTATGGTTGCATTAATTGTAATAGGAATTATGCATTCAGAATTGAATGAGGAATTTCTGGTTTATTATGGGGCTAATGAAATAATGATATTATGGGCTAAAATATTTAATGTTTTAAATGCAGTCGCTTCGACAGTTTCATTTTTTGTTACAGCCTATTTTTTTAGAAAAGTAGCATTAACGATTGAAGGAAATGGGAAAAATATGAAATTAAAGGAATTATTTTTTAAAACTTTGATACTGTCAGTCATAATTTTTGTAGCAGGGATTATTGGGAATAAGATGGAAAATTCAATAATTGGGAGTATTTTTTTAATTATATTCTCTATTGTTGTGCTTTGTGTGGCACTTTGGGCTTTCTGGTATTTTGAGGCTTATTATATTCGTAATTTCGGACTTATGGAATCAATTGATTACAGTTTGGAATTGTCTGGTGGAAATAGAATTAGAAAATTTTTACCGGGATTTTTTATTGCTTTAGGAGTTCTGATTTTTATTATTATGACAAGGATATTTTTCAATGTTTTAAACATAGAGAATTTTGCAGCAGGTTTAATAATAGTATTTGTCTTTGTGATGATTTTTACTTTATTAGCGCTGTATTCACAAATTTTAAATACTGTAATATTTTTAAATGTGGAGTATGATTATTTGGGAAAAAATTTGAATGAAGAATTAAAATTTGGAAGTAGAAATATCTCGAATGAGAATAATCAAATTTTGAATAATGACGAGAATAAAAATGAAGCTGATAATGGCTAGATAAAGAGAGGAAAGTAGAATATGAACTTGGAAAATATACATAGTAAGCTGGCTGTAAAGAAATTGCGGATTATGGAATATTTTGGAGTTGCATTTGATGTATTTAGAGTAATTTTGAAAGAGAATAAGCTGTTTGTAGTTTTTGCATTTTTGATAATAGGGGCAAGAATTATAATGAGTGGATTAGAATATAAGTATACAATAGACATAGATTATTATAATATTTCTGGGGAACAGTTTGAGATAATTGCAACATTAAAAAAAGTTTTTGATGCTTTGAATTTCGTGATTTTTATAATTACGGTTATTTTTTCGGGATATTTTCATAGAGTAATAGCATTGAAGATTGAAAATAGGGAAAATGAAATGGATTTAAAGGATTTTTTCCTAAAGATGTTAAATTTGATAGGGTTAATTGTTTTTGGAGAGGTTATTTTGGTGATTTTAGGATTTTTAGGAATGTTTGGGGCAATTATAGCTATGTTTTGCATTGTTATGACTTTGTGTCTGAGTGTAGGGATATTTTTGTATTTTGAGGCATATTATATTCGGGATATTGGACTTTTGGATTTAGCGGATTACAGCTTAAAATTATGTGATAAAAACAGGTTTAGAAAAATATTTCCTACGATTGTTTTTGAAATTGGAGCAATAGGAGTTTATTATGCTATTTTACAAATTTTTATAACAGATGTTTCTGTTGTTTCTGTAAAAATATTAATTTCTGTCGTTTTAGTGATTATTCTAACTTTCATTGGTATTTATACATATGCTTTGAACACAGTAATATTCTTAAATGTAGAATATGATTATTTCAAAAATCATAAAGATAGTCAGTTTAATTTTAAAAATGTCGATAAAATTGAAGGAAATCCTCAAGTCTTAAATAGATTTTTGAGTAGGAATAAAGATGAAAATACTAGCAAAAGTGATGAAAATAAATAGAAATATAAGATTAAAGAGAGGAAAAGTGAATTATGAATTTAAAGAATTTACAACAGGAATTGTTTGAAAGAAAAATGAATATAATGGAGTATTTTGGAGTTGCATTTGATGCTTTTAAAATACTTTTAAAAGAAAATAAATTTTTGATGTTTTTCTCGTTTCTGATTACATTTTTTACTGTAACGTTGGTGGTTGTAGTACAGATTTTAAAGATTGTGTTGGAAATTGGAGGATGGGAGCAGGATGTTGCGGCTGGATTGATGATAATGAGTATTATATTGTTACTGTTTAATATGATTTCTAGCTTTTTTAAAGGGTATTTTTTTAGGAAAGTGGCGTTCAAAATGGAGAATAACAAAAGTAATTTAAAGTTATCTGAACTTTTTATAAAAGTTGTTATAACATTGGGAATATGTCTAGTTTTAGGATTAGTATTCTTTTTTGTTGATGATAAAGTAGCTGGAATGCTCAATTTCTTATTAATAGTTGTATATGTATGGGCATTGTTATATATTGAAGGTTATTATGTTCGTAGTTTTGGACTTAAAGAGTCAATAGAATATAGTATGGAATTATCTAAGGGAAATAGAACGAGAGTAATAGTTCCAATGGTTTTAACTGTTATAGTAATTATTTTGGAAGTTATACTGCTTATGTTCCTTTTAAAAGATGAATCAGAAATGATAACTGTTATGTCAATATTGAGTTTTCTTGTTTTCTTGTCTATTACCGCAATCATTATAGTGTATATGGAAATTTTAAATATTGTAATATTTTTAAATGTTGAAAATGATTATTTAAAAAATAAAGGTGAATACAGTAAATTTAATTTGAAAAATAGACAAAAAAATGATAATGTTCTAGATGATGAATTTAAGAGTGAAACTGAAAATAAAGATGATAACTTGGAATAAAATATAAATTAAGTGGAATTTTGGATAGTTCCACTTTTTTAGAAAATTTTTAAAAAAAATATAACAAAAATAAATAAATTATGCTATACTTATATTATGACAATATTATGGTGATTATATTTTAAAAAGAAAATTGCTGTAAAAAACTAATTTAGATAGGAGGATGTATGGGGATTTTTGATTTTTTTAAATCTTCTGATAAAAAGAGAAATAAAAATAAGGAAATAAATGAGAATAATATAAATACTAATCAGCCTAATCGTCAAATTAGACGGGAAATTTATGATATTGTAAATAGTGAATCAGAACTTATGGAAAATAATAGCTATTCAGATGATTTTAAGGAAATTTCCTATTATGATGAATTTGGAAAAGAATTTAAAATGCCCAAAAAGGACTGGCTTAATAAAAAATTGTATCCATCTGTAAGGAAGAACTGGAGCAATATGGACGGGTTATATCCTATAATACAGGACGCTTTTTCAAAGGAAGTCTATCCTGAAATAAAGGAAGCTGTGCTAAGATTTTATGCGGCTGATGAGGATTTTGAGAGAAAGCTGATTTTGCTTGGAACTTATCATGTGAGAACAGGTGCTTATCAGAATGCGGTTGAGCTGTATGAAAAAAATCTGAATATTAATAATATGACGGAAGGACTTTGTATAGCTTATGCTGAGGCGTTGGAGCTTTGTGGAAGGGCAGCGGATTCTGAGAAAAAATATTACGAGGCGTTGGAAATAAATCCAAATTCTGCAACAGCATTCAAAAAATATTTTGATATTGTGAAAAAAAGAAGCAGTAGTGAATATGAAAATAAAATGGAAAAACTTTCTGAAATAAGAGGAAACTGGCGGGCGAAAATGATGCAGGCGATTGTTTATTTCAAAAAGGGCGACAAGGAAACTGGAAATTATTTCTTGATAACAGCCTTGAAGGAGTCTGGCTACAATTCGGAAGTAATGTACATTACGTCAAGTATTTATATTTTGAACGAGCTTTATGACGAATTTAAGCAATATGTTCTGGCATATTACAATCCTGAAAATCATAATGCCCACACTGCTTTAAATGTATTAAAGTATTATAAAGTAAAAAATATGTATAAAGAAGGGCTGGAACTTTGTAAATTTACTTCAAAATTTCCTTGGATAGAGCATTATAAGAAGTTTATGCAGTATGAGGATTATTTCTGGAAATTAAAGGTGAAGGCGGAAAGTAAGGATAAACAGGTGAATACAGCAAATCACTTTTTCTCGACAAATAAGCCGTTGTGGTACTATGAATTTAATCATCCTGAATTTATGCTGAATCAAAATAGACGTGTGAAACCAAATATTCTTATTTTGACATTTACCTCGATTGGAGAAAAATCGGAACTGGCTGAAAATCTTGCAGTATCGTTGCCTTTGCACTTAAATGAAAATTTACATTACAAGACAAATTTGAATTATCAGTTGGCAATTGCCTATAACAATGAAAATTTATTTGTGTCGAAAAAGCGATACAGTACGGATTATATGAAGTTAATAAGACAGCAAAATAATAATTTGAATTTTGTGCTGGCAGGAAATATTCTGAAAATGCCTAATGTTGAAAAATATGAGATTGAGATTTATTTGTATGATACGTTTAATGAACAAAAATCAAGTTTGATTAATAAAATTTATGATGAAAATACAATTTATAATGTTCAAAATGATTTATTAAAATCAGTAAGCAGTTTTTTTGAAAGGGATTTTGCAATAAAATATGAAAAAAATTTGGATAATTTGATTTTATTTTCACCTAAAATGAAATTTTTAATTCAAAGCAAGGTTCATAAGGAACACCAGTCATGGCGGTACAAAAAATTACTTTCTGATCAGATTGACGTAGTTCTGGAAGATAGAAATAACGACTTGAAAAAAATCAACTTGCTGGAGCTTCTGTACGAAATAAAACAGACAAACAGCCAGTTGCTGAAATTCCAGAAGCCAATCATTTATAGTATGAATATTCATGGTATTTTTGAGACACAGACACTAAAAATACTTGCACCAATTATATTCAAAATCTATGATGATGACATTAATTTTCAGGCAAATATAGAAGCTCTGAATATTACAGATTCAAATTATTTGAGCTGGATAAATAAATTTTCGGGAGAATAACTATGTTTTTTTATTATAAAAAAATATTGGCAATAATAATATCCTTTTTTTACATCCTTGTAAACTACAATTTCTATAATTCTATTTTTCACGAATATACAAATGACAGAATTTTTCAAATAACACTGTGGCTTGGGATTGTGGAAGTGCTTTTCTGGATTATGTTGCTTTATTCGGTTTTTTATTTGGAAAACAGAAATATTAGCAATAATTTGGATGGGAAAGGCAGAGAAGCTGTTGAACTGGAGGAAAGAAAGGATATACGTGATTTACTGATTTGTTTTTCAATATTTTTAGTAAGTTTAATCTGTGTAAATATTTCACGTGTTATTTTACAAAGTTCGCCGTATATGAATGATGTTGTTTCAACAGTAAATTCGTATGTTTTATTTTTTGGTGGGACAAGAGTTCTATTCATTTTTTCAACAATAGTATTTATTTTTATTGCAGTAAGCAGAAGAAATGTATTTTTAATTTCCATTTCAGTATTAAATATGGGAGTTTCAGTAATGATTTGGCTGGACTTTGATGCAAATATTACAGCTATCATGAGAATTATTATCGCTATTTTGGCAATTGTTTATTATATTCTTTTAAAGAACATTATAAAATACAGTTTTAAACAAACTGATAATCCAGAACTTGAAAATATTAAATAGTTTTACTATAAATAAATAGAAGGAGGACAAATGTAATGAAAAAAAATATAACAAAATTATTATTACTGGCATCAATATTGTCAGTCGGAAGTATTTTGAATGCCCATAACAAAGATGTTTCCAATGATGTGAAAAAACCATCAATAGATATACGTATTGATGGAAATGGACAAGTAATAAAAGAACAGACTGGTAACAGCAATAATAGTGGTAACAATAATAATCAGGCAGGAAGAGGTGGAACTCAGACAGTCAGAAATTCAGCAGGTTCAATAACAGTGGATTCTTCTTATACATCAAAAGGGCAAAATTATAGACAAAGATTCATAATATTACATTATACAGCGTTGAACAGGGATAGCTCTCTTCGAGTCTTGACAACTGATGAGGTAAGTGCCCATTATTTAATTTCGGATAAAAAGAGTGATCCAGTTTATTCACTCGTGGATGAAAGCAGAAGGGCGTGGCATGCTGGAGCAAGTGAATGGAAAACAAGTAAAAATCTAAATGACAGTTCAATTGGGATTGAAATTGTTAATAATGGAAATGTAAGTGGAAATTTTGAGCCGTTTAGAGATTTTCAAATTAAGGAAGTGGCAGTTCTTGTAAGATATTTGGCTGATAAGTACGAAATTCCCGCAACAAATATTTTAGGACATTCAGACATCGCCCCTCAAAGAAAGCCTGATCCGGGTCCATTATTCCCATGGGAAGAATTATACAAAAAATATAACTTGGGAATGTGGTATGACAATGATAGAAAATCAGCATATGAAAGCGAATATGCAAGCACCTGGAACACATTGCCAGCCGCAACTGTGCAGGCAGAATTTAGTAAATTTGGATATTCCATCAATGCAACAGGAAGATGGGATGAACAAACTAAAAATGTAATAAAGGTATTCCAGTATCACTTCAGGCCAGCAAAATATGATGGGAAACTTGATTTGGAAACTTTTGCAATCTTAAAGGCATTAAACGAAAAATATAATAATAAATAATTAATTAAGGGGTAATTTGCCCCTTTTTAAAAATTATATTTAAAAAATTTACAGTAAGGAAAGGAAAATTACAAGATGAAAAAATTTTCAGACAGAGTTTTGAACATGCACTATTCACCAATTAGAAAATTAGTGCCGTACATTGATGAAGCTAAGAGATCTGGTGTGAAAGTGTACCAGTTACATATAGGACAGCCTGATGTGGAAACGCCAGATACGTTTTTTGAAGGATTGAATAATTATAAGGAAAAAATTGTTAAATATACAAATTCGGCCGGAATAATGGAATTGCGGGAATCGTTTTCAAAATCTTATGCAAAAGTGGGAATTGATATTTTGCCTGAGAATATATTGATTACTCAAGGTGGAAGTGAAGCTATTCAGATTACACTTCAGACAATTTGCAATTCAGGAGATGAAGTTTTAGTTCCTGAGCCATATTATACGAATTATGACAGTTTTTTGAGAATTGCCGATGCAAAATTGGTTCCAATTGAAACTTCCATTGAAAATCATTATCATTTACCTGAAAGAGAAGAAATTGAAAAATTAATCACTCCAAAGACAAAGGCAATAATGTTTTCAAATCCGAGCAATCCAACAGGAATTGTGTTTAAAGAGGAAGAGATGGAATTGATAAAGGATATTGCAATAAAACATGATTTGTATATTATTACAGATGAAGTTTACAGACAGTTTATTTATGATGAGGAAATTGAAAAAAGTTATCAGTCATTTATGTCAATTCCCGAAATTGAAGACAGAGTAATTCTAGTTGACAGTATTTCAAAACATTACAGTGCATGTGGAGCAAGAATCGGAGTTATTGCCTCAAAAAATGAGGATTTTCTGGCACAGGCACTAAAATTCTGTCAAGCAAGATTGTCAGTATCAACAATTGAGCAATATGCAAGTACAAACTTAATTAATACATTGGATACTTACATTGACAATACGAAGTTAGAATATAAAGTAAGACGTGATATGATTTATAACAATATCATAAAAATACCAGGAGTTGTAACGTACAAGCCAAGCAGTGCACTATACCTGATTGCAGAACTTCCAGTAGATGATATTGAAAAATTTGCAATCTGGCTATTAACAGAATTTAGATATGAAAATCAGACATTATCATTTGCACCAGGGCCTGGATTTTATACAACGCCAGGAAAAGGAACGAAGGAAGCAAGATTTTCTTTCTGCACACATAACCTGATTGAAATTGAAAATGGAATGAAGGTATTAAAAAAGTCATTGGAAGAATACAATAAAAGAAAATAGTTTTTAAAATTTTTGTAGACTTGTTTAGTAATTCAAAATTATGGAATTTTTTTGTGATTATGAAAGCAAGTCTAATTTTATAATAAATTTAAAAGGATTTGAACATAGCTTAAAAATGGGAGAGAAATTAATTTGATGAAAAACAATGAAAATATTGAACAGACGGAAAGTACAGAAAGCCATATTGAAAGGGATATAAAAAACGCAAAGGAAATTCTGGAAAGAATGAATCCTAACCAGAAAATCAATTATCATACAATTTTGACAAAGTTGATTTCAGATTGGGGAAATAAACATATTCGTCCCAAAATACTGATTCATAGCTGCTGTGCTCCTTGCAGCACATATACATTGGAATTTCTTACACAGTATGCAGATGTAACAGTATTATTTGCAAATAACAACATTCATCCGAAGGCAGAATATGAAAAAAGAGCCTTAGTGCAGGAAGAATTTATCAAAAAGTTTAATGAGCGTACTGGAAATAATGTTGGATTTATTGAGGATGAGTATAAGCCGATGGACTTTTATAAGGCTGTGAAAGGGCTGGAAAAGGAAAAAGAGGGTGGAGCAAGATGTACAGTCTGTTTTCAGATGAGGCTTGACATTGTGGCAAAAAAGGCTCAGGAATTGGGGTTTGACTATTTTGGAAGTGCCTTGACGTTAAGCCCGCATAAGAATAGCCAATTAATAAACACGTTGGGGCTGGAAATTCAGGAAATCTTTGACGTAAAATATCTTCCATCCGACTTTAAGAAAAATAACGGATATAAACGTTCGATAGATATGTGTGCAGAATATGATGTGTATAGGCAGTGTTATTGTGGCTGCGTGTTTGCTGCGATGGATCAGGGGATTGACTTGAATGAGTATAAATAGGGGTTGGAGAGATTCTTAAAATCTCTCCTTTTGCTTTGTGGGGGCAATTTGGGGGCAAATTTAAGACTAAAAACAAATATCATCTAATACTTCCTGTAAATAATCATTTGATTTAGGTATTAGATGAGCATAAGTTTCTAAAGTTACTTTTATATTTTTATGTCCTAGCCTTTTTGAAACGGCTGCAATATCGACTTTTTTATATAAAAGATAAGAAGCATGCGAATGTCTAAAGTCGTGAATTCTTATTTGTTTTAAATCACATTTTTTAGAAATAGAAACAAGTCTTCTTCGTAAAGCATCATAAGAAAAAGGAAATAATCTCTCTTTTTCATTAAATTCATAAAAAGAATTTTTATAATTTTCAATTTCTTTTACAAGATCTTCAGGGCAATAAATGGTACGAATTGAATTTTTTGTTTTGGGAGGAGCAATTGTAGTTCCAGTAATGTCCCTTGAAATTGTTTTGTTAATATCAATTTCATTGGTTTTAAAATTAATATCTTCAAATGTAAGTGCCAATAGTTCGCCAACTCTCAATCCGCATAAAAATAAAATTTTGAATGCAATACTAAAAACAGGCTCTTTAATCTCTTTTATAAAAATAGAAAAATCTTCTTCTGTCCATATATTAAATTCCTTTTTTCTTTCAGTACTTCCAATTGGACCGCTTATTTTATAAGGATTATTTTTTAAGTTATAAAATCTTTCAGCATATTTGAAAATAGATGAAAGCAACTGAGAAATAGTTCTCAAATAATTTAAAGAATAGTTCTGATTTAATAACATATTTTGCCATTCTCGAATAATCTTAGGTGTAATATCTCTAATCTTAAAATTTTCAAAAAATGGTAAAATGTGTTTATATACAATTAATTTTCTAGTTTTTACAGTTGATGTTCTGGCTCTAACTTTAAAATCAGCAATAAATTCTTTGTATAAGTTACCAAAAGTAATGTCTGAAGTTAAAGAAAGAGAGTTAATAAATTCAACTTCCCATTTTTTAGCATCTGATTGTCTTTTAAATCCTCGTTTTTTCTTTTTCCTGTTATTACCAAAAATATCTTTATACCATAACTGAACAAACCAAGTACCTCGTTCAGTATCTTTATAAACTCCCATTTTTAACACCTCGCATTGATTTTCCCACACTTGAGAAAATATAGAACTACATTTATTATAATCGAAAATATAGTTTTATAAAATATTCAATTCTAATTTATAATAAAAATCAATGTCTTTTATTAATTGATCTATTGCTTCATTATCCAAATTATTTAACCAGTCCTTTAATTCGTTTATGGTTATAATTTCTTCAATAGCTTGAATATATCTTTTTTGAATAACTTTCATTCCACTCGATCTAAAATTTATATAATTGTTTATCTCACTTTGAATTACGAACCTAGGTTTTTCAGTTTTTATCACAAAAGTAATTGGAAAATGTAAAACTTTATCAATATCCAATAAATATTTCCCATAATCGTTCACTTCTGTAACTTGAAAAAATCTTCCAAGAGGTCTCATAACAAAATCAATGCCACCATCGTTAGCATTAGTTCTTCCCGTTTTATATAATGTTAAATATTGTTCCTCTAATTGATCAGGAGAATATCCGATATATATTTTTGTATTTTTATAATGATTTTTTAAAATAGCATATGAAATTATTTCAAAAATTCTAGCTTCCGCATTTTCAGTGAGCAGTTCTGAAATTTTTATTATTTTAAAAGGATAAATACCAATAGACATCAGTTCTTCTAATTTTTTTATTAATTGAGAATCTTTCTCTTTTAGCAGTTCTATATATTTTTGTATTATTTCAATAGCAACTCTACTTATGTCATAAGACAGATTATTTGTATCATTTACGTATAAATAATCAATATGCAATAAATAATTTCCTGAATTTATTATAATTAAATCATTATCATTTTCTTTTACAATTTTATTTTTAAATTCTCCATTAACTCGTGAATTAAGTGCATGATTCTGCAATTTGCTTCCACCATAAAGACTTCTGCAAAAATTAAATAACAGAGTAAATTCATAGCCTTCAAAGTTTCTATATTCTTCAGGATTATTAAAAAAATTTTGATTATAATAAAATAAAATAGAATATATGGCATATATATTACCTAAATTACGTCTAGTTTTAGAATTTCCATATACAGCCCCCATTTTAGAATCTAAATATTTGATTAAGGGACTGTTTTCATAAATGTATAAATAATCATTAGGAAAATATTGAAATAATATGTCTTTTATAAAGTCTTTCATTGAATACTCCTTTTTTCAATCTATATAATTTGAGTTTCAGAAATATGATCTTTTTTTGATTTATTTTTTGTTTTTTTACTTTTGTCTTTTTCAAGTTTGACACCGTTGTATTCATCAGTAATATTTAGTCTTCTCAATCCTATTTTAAAATATTCCAAATTAGTTTCAATTCCTATCGTTTTTCTATTTAATTTTAGAGCAACAGCAGAAGTTGTAAAAGAACCACTAAAAGGATCTAAAACAATATCGTTTTCATTGCTTGAAGCCAAAATAATCCTTTTAAGCAATTCTTCTGGTTTTTGTGTGGGATGATTCTCATACTCATCCATTCTGTATCTAACCCTGCTAAAATCCCAAACATTTCCAGGAACTTTTTTAGTGTTATAAGGTTGTGGAGGTGTTTTTCTGTAATCAATTAATTTTCTTTTGGCCCCAGTATTGGTTTCAATTAAAATATCTTGATAATTGAACGTATATTTGCTTTTTTTAGAATGGGTAACCATCAAAATAGGTTCATATAAAGAGCCAAATTTAGTTTTGGCTTGTACACCAGAGGAATCATAAGCCCATATAATTCTGTTGATTATGTAATAATTATTATCAACATATACATCGAGAAAAGGCATAAATTGAGTTGAAGTCATGAAATACATTGTTCCATCTTCTTTTAAGATTCTCATACATTCATCTATCCATTTTTTTGCCCATTCAAAGTATTCTTCCTTATTTTTAAAAAAATCACTGTCATTACCAAAATTTTTTCCAATGCCATATGGTGGATCAGCAAAAATAAGATTAATAGAGTTATCCTTAATAGAACGTAAAATATCTAAACAGTCTCCTAGTACAGCCATAGCATTTTTGTTATACATTTTTGTAAATGATAAATTTTTAAATATATTTAATATTTCCATTTTTCTCCCTTTATTTTAATAATTAATTCTTCATTCAGTATCTTATCTTTATAAACTCCTATTTTTAACACCTCATTATGATGTTGTAATTTTTCTCACACGTGGGAAAATCAAATTTTGTTATTTTAATTTATAATTTTTAAAATATTTTACAAATAACTTAGCTTCTTTTTCCATTAAATGATTATATTTATCAGCCTCTCCGATTTAATAAATACTGTCTGTGCAATATAAAATGTCCAAACTCGTGTATTAGAATATCAATTTCTTCTTGAGGAGAAAGTCCTTTTTTCAAAAATATAAAATTTGTGTTATTTTCATCAATAAAAAAAGAGCCTTTTAAAACAAAATTATTGTATAATATATGAATTTTATAGTGTCTACACAAAAAATAAATATCTTTGGTATTATGAAGAAGCATTAAAATTTTTATTTGTTCCTTTATGTAGTTTTCCATAAATAATAATACAACAATTTATTTTTATTTCATATAGTTTTTACTTATATAAATATTTAATACAATTTTTGATTTTCTCATATGTGAGAAAAATAAATTTTATAGAAAAATAAAGGTAGGTTACGATTTTACACTTTTTTGCTTATATATTTGTTTACCTATTTCTTGACAGTCTTCAAAATTTGAAGAATAATAAGTATTATAAAATTCTTTATATAAATCAAGTTTTTCTATAAAAATTGTTTTAACATTTTCTTTTGAATTAGTTCCGATAAATTCAGCTCTATTGATAGTTTCTAATTTTGAGTAAAATCCATCTCCTGTAAAATTGCTAGAACCGACATAGATAGTGTTGTTGATTATATAAATTTTACTATGTAAATTGATACCTTCAATAATATAAAAATTTATTTTCTTATCGGTAAATTTTGTAGTTCTTCCGTTAGTATAAACCAAAAAATAGGCATTTTGGTTTTTGTTGAATTTTATAAATTTTTTAAAAAATTCTTTTTTGTTATCTTGTAATTCAAAAGTGGTTAATATTTTTACTTGTACACCTTTTTCTATTAAAGACATAATTATAGTGGATAAGTCGGAAAAATCATTATCACCAATATATGGGGATATAATATAAAATTCTTCTCCAATTTTCAATTTATTCAAATCTTCTTTTATTTTTTTTCCAATATTATATCCACTTATCCAACTAATTTTATAATTATTAGGACTTGGAGAAAAATTAAAATTCAAAATCTCAGGAAATAAATCAATTAGTTCCTTTTTGTTCTTTGTATATTGGCTTAGTTTATTCAAAATTTCCTTTTGCATTGAAACATCTACTTGATTTTCAATATCAGCATTTCTAGATATTTTTTTATCTAACACAAATTTATAGTATGTAACAAAATCATCAAATATGTATTTCATCGAACTCTCCTTATCAGATTTTCCCCCTTTTTATAGTTACTTTGTACTATTTTATAAATAATTATTAAAAATTACTCTTTATCTTTTTCTAATTTCTGCTTATAATAAAACTCCTGCATTGATTCAATCATTTTTTTCTTATCCTCATCACTAATATCTTTGGCTTTGAAAAAAGCCATATTATGTTTAGTTAGTTTTTCTTGAGAAATGATAATATCTTCATTTTCATTATCATCTAAGCCTAAAAGATATTCAGGAGTAGTATTAAAAATTTTAGCTAATTTTACGACAGTTTCATATTTTATATTTTTAATAATATTATTTTCATACTTATGTATAGTTTGTCTTTTAATATTTAATTTTTTAGCAAGTTCTTCTTGTGTTATATTAAATTTAAGTCTTAAACTTAATATTCTTTCTCCAATATTTTTTTTATTCATAACGAAGCTCCTTTAAATTAATAAATTATACCATATATTAACAAAAAAGTACAATAAGATGAAAAAAAGCACTTTATAAGTTCAAAAATTATTATTTTATAGTATTTTAATTAATACAATAAAGAAAGGTGGATAGATGTCTACATTTAGAATAAATAAAAATAAAAATTTTACAGTTATTTCAAATATTCATCTAAAAGAAAGGAAAATGTCTTTAAAAGCAAAAGGATTATTGACACTAATGTTAAGTTTACCAGAAGATTGGGATTATTCAATCAAAGGATTAATTTCTATTTGTGTTGAAAACAGGTTGGCTATTAGGAATGCTTTGGATGAATTGAAAGAATTTGGATATTTGAGAATAGAAAAACTGTATCCAGATTCAGACAGAAAAAAAATAGAATACGAATACAATATATACGAAGTTCCTATTAGCATTGAAAAAAGGCAAAAAAAGCAAGATAGCAAAAATCAAGGTGTTGAAAATCAACATCTTGAAAATGAAGATGTTGAAAACCAAAGTGTTGAAAATCAACCACAATTAAAGACTAATACATTAAGTACTAAAGAATTAAATACTAAGTTATTAAATACTTATTCTCTCTTTATGGAAAAATGGAATGAATTAGCAAATGAATGTGAGTTAAGTATAATTAAATCTTTTACAGAGAATAGGAAGAAAAAATTATCTGAATTACTTAAGAAGTATACTGAAGAGGAGATAATAGAAACTATGATGAAAATAAAGAACATAAACTTTCTTCTTGGAAGAACTGAAAAGTCTAATTGGAAAATTTCGTTTGATGATTTTCTAAATGAAGAAAAGTTTATAAAGATACTGGAAGGAGCTTATTATGATGGAATTAAGTCAAATGGCAAAAGACAAAGTGCAAAAATTGCAAAATCGGCAGGAGCAAAAAAGGAGTATGGATTCTAATAATAAATTGAACAATGACAGGTTAAGGGAAGCAATGGAAGCCAGTAGGGAACTTAGGGAACAGGAATTGAAGGAGAAAATAAAATATTTTCTTAAAATTTCTAATCTGCCTGCAAACTGGTGGGAGAAGACTTTTGAAAAATCAGAAGTTTTATCAGAAGAAGAGAATGAAATCAAATACAGGCTCGAATATTATTGCAGACATTTTAAGGAAGCGAAAAGTAAGGGCTTAGGATTGTATCTTTGTGGAGAAGTAGGGACAGGAAAAAGTTTTTATAGTCTATGTGTTTTCAATGAGTTGCTAAAAAATGATTATAAAGTCTATAGAACAACTTTAAATGGAATTTATCAGAGAATCCAGTCAACTTTCAATAATTTTAATAATCTAACTGAGGAAAAAGTCTTTAAGGACTTGCTTGAGGCAGATTTAATAATACTGGATGATTTGGGAAAGGAAAATATATCAGAAACTTGGGGAAAGTCAAAGTTATATACAATATTTAATTTTTTCTATGAAAAAGAAAAATGTATTATTATATCAACAAACTTAGAAAAAGAAGAAATTGCTGATTTTATGGATACTCAAGGAAATGATGCTTTGATAGATAGATTTCGTGAGAGATTGGATACATTGGAATTTGTGTGGGAAAGCAGAAGAAGGGAAATAGGAAAGAAATTATTTGAAGAATTTTGGAATAAGGGATGATAAAAATGCGTAAAATAACACATTCAGATGTAGTTTTTTCTCCTGAAGATTTAATTATAGTTGCAGGAATATCATTACAGACAGCGTATAAAATTATAAAAGAATTAAATCAGGAACTTGAAGAAATTAATAAAAAAGAAAAAAAGAGTTATATTATTTTTCGTGCAAAAATTTGGAGAAAATTTTTTAGGGAAAGATATTATGATGAAAAATTTTTAACAATTAACGATTTGGAGAAAAAATTTAAAATAAAAGAATGGGAAGCCAAAGAAATTCATTCAACTATAAAAAAGGAACTGCTAGAAAGAGGATTTAGATTTATAAAGGGAAGAATACCAGAAAAGGCAGTATTAGAAAAAATTTATGATTATTCAGAAGAGAGGGTAAAAAATGAAAATACATCTAAAACACTTAAATTTTGATTTTAAGAGAATTTTATGTAATAGGCAACCATTTATACCAAAAATTGATTTGAGAGTAAAATTACCCCCTTAAAATTGATTTGAGAACATATAAGAGTATAGTTTAGGAAATTAGATTTGAAACGGAGAAAAAGAAATGGACAGAACGACATATATAAATACTCTGATTTACTTAGCGGCAACAGGAATAATATTATTTATTTTTGGTTTAGTATATACTTTCGTAACTAAAGAAAAAAGTAAATATTTATATTATCCTGTTATATTGCTGATAATGATAGTATTTCTAACGGGTTATTTCATTATTTTCAACAAGTGATTTATCAAGAATGACAGTATTGTATCTTAACATATCGGTAAACCAGTTTAAATTGTGAAAATCATAATCTTTTTTCAAGGAAAAGTTTTTAGAGAAAATTTTTAAGAAGATGATTAATTTTTCTTTGCTAATTTCTTGATAATTAATATTTTTAGCATTTTCACCATTTAAAATATAGGTGCAAAAATCAGTATAGGCATTAAAGGATTTTCTGTCAAAAAATAATAAATCTGCTGAAAATTTATCAGTTTTTTTTATAATGGAATCAAGACTATATAAATTTTTGGTAAGATGATTTAGATAATCAACATCAGGATCTCCTACATTCTTACGATGAAAATTATACATATCCTTATCTAATATTATGGATTTGTACTGGGATAGCGTATTGTAGATGAAGCCTATATGATTAAAGATTTCAGGCAGTAAAGCCATAAAATTATGGTAGCCGTCAATAATGTTATGTATTTTTACCTGATTATTTTCCTCCCTAAAGGAAATGTTTCGATTAAGGAAATAAGAGAATCCCTTATCAACAAGTACAACCATTATTGAAGTAGCGAAAGCGGATGTTAAGAGAGAACCTAAATATTTTAACATAAAAAAACCTCCAGTATTTTATTACTTAGATAATATCATAAAAATTAATTAATAACAATAAAAATAAAAAGACTAACTATATAATGTCAAGTTTTTTTTCAAAAAAAAGCAAAAATTTTTTTTGAAGAATTTATGTAAATTTTTGCATAACAAAATAGATAATTTAATAATTTAAATTATTCAAATGATTAATTAATG
>NZ_AXVL01000091.1 GCF_000482505.1 Leptotrichia trevisanii DSM 22070 | reverse complement strand
CTGGAGGGTATGCGTGAAAACGGTAAGCCCGTGAACTGAAACATCTAAGTAGCGGGAGGAAAGGAAAGTAAAAACGATTCCCTGAGTAGCGGCGAGCGAACGGGGAAGAGCCTAAACCGTGTCAGTGCCAAGCGGACAGCGTTGCTGACACGGGGTTGAGGGACTTCCATTAACGGATTGTCATAATGTTTAAGTCGTATATATGTAAGTGGAATCAGCTGGGAAGCTGAACCGGAGAAGGTGACAGTCCTGTAGAACATAAAATATGTATGACGACTGGAAGCACCCGAGTAGCGTCAGGCACGAGAAATCTGGCGTGAATCAGCGTGGACCATATCACGTAAGGCTAAATACTGCTGTTGACCGATAGAGAAGAGTACCGTGAGGGAAAGGTGAAAAGAACCCTGAGCAAGGGAGTGAAACAGAATTTGAAACCGTGTGCCTACAAACGGTAGGAGCACTTCATGTGTGACTGCGTGGATTTTGGTTAATCATCCTGCGAGTTATGACCGGTGGCAAGGTTAATAAGATGAAGCCGAAGGGAAACCGAGTCTTAATAGGGCGACAAGTCGCCGGTCATAGACGCGAAACCTAGTGATCTAGGCCTGTCCAGGCTGAAGCTGAGGTAAGACTCAGTGGAGGGCCGAACTCACCGCCGTTGAAAAGTTGGGAGATGAGGCAGGTCTAGGGGTGAAAAGCCAATCGAACTAGGAGATAGCTCGTTCTCTCCGAAATGCATTTAGGTGCAGCCTTGAGTCAAGATATGTGGGGGTAGAGCCCTGTATGATCTAGGGGGCGTACTGCTTACCGAAATCAAGCAAACTTCGAATACCATATATTAATGCTCGGGAGTGAGTCCATGGATGATAAGGTCCATGGACGAGAGGGGAACAGCCCAGACCGCCAGCTAAGGTCCCTAATTATGTCTAAGTGGGAAAGGAGGTGGATATTCACAGACAACCAGGAGGTTGGCTTAGAAGCAGCCATGCCTTGAAAGAGTGCGTAATAGCTCACTGGTCGAGAGTATCTGCGCCGAAGATGTAACGGGGCTAAGACATAAACCGAAGCTGCGGAGGCGTG
>NZ_AXVL01000090.1 GCF_000482505.1 Leptotrichia trevisanii DSM 22070 | reverse complement strand
GATAAGAAAAATAAAACTGTCAAAGTGGGAGTTAATAAAAAATATTCTTGGGTGTTAAATGCGATAACAGATGGGTTATTTACTCGTTTTGAACTGGAAGAGTTTGTCAGATTAAAGTCAAGTTACACCAAAGAGTTTTACAGAAGAATGAAGCAGTTTAGAAGTACAGGCTTTTGGAGCGTTAATTTAGATGAGTTCAAAAGGTTAATGGACATTCCTGTAAATTATCGAATGTGTGATATTGATGTAAAAGTCTTAAAGCCAATACAAAAGGAGCTTAAAGAAAAGTATGGATTAAAAATTCAGAAAACGTATAACACAAAAGGAAGAGGACGTCCTGCCGTGTCAGGCTTCATTTTTACATTTCTGAAAGAAGAACCACAGTCCAGAAAAGAAATCAAAGAAGAGAAAAAAGAAATTAAAACGCCTGCTGACTTTTTCATTCACAGAAAAGTCAGAATGATGGATGGAGTAACTGGAATGTTTAACACCTTGACAATAAAGTCAATAAATGAACAGAAGAATGGAATGGTAGTTGTTAAAATTCAGAATGTTGATGATTTTTATGAGCAGAATTTTAACTTTAACAGCATGGAACATTTTGAGAACTGGTTCAGGAAATATGTGATATAAAGAGTTCAAAAATGTCAAATACTTGCATTTATTTAGATTACAATTTTTATTACTTTGGTACTTTTTAATACGAAAAGTTAATAGCAAAAAAGGCTATTTCATAAAATTAACTTTATAAAATAGCCTTAGTATCAACTATTATAAATATTTTTTCTATGTCCTACTTCTAATGCTAATATTACTAAATTTTCATCTTGAATATTTACAATAACTCTGTAATTTCCTATTCTATATCTCCATTGTCCTTTTCTATTTGCTTTCAACATTTTTCCTTTACTGCGTGGATCTTCTGCAATATTTTCTAAATAAATTTTTATTCTTTTTTTTACAAATTCATCCAGTTTACTGAAATCTTTTACGAAATGTGGAGTTGGGATTAGTTTATATTTTACAGTTCTTCCCATTTTAAAACTTCTCCTCCATTTTTCAAATAGCTTTCATATTCTGATAATCTTAAATCTGCTATTTTGGCATCATATTCATCTTCCAGTGAGTCAAACACTTTTGATTTTATTAACTCTGACAATGTAACTCCTTCAAATTGTGCCAT
>NZ_AXVL01000089.1 GCF_000482505.1 Leptotrichia trevisanii DSM 22070 | reverse complement strand
AGAAATATTAATAAATCACCATTAAATCTTACACCAAAAGTGGCTAATAGCCCAACATTACCAGAACCAGTGAAATTTTCTCCATTGTCACCAGATATAACTTTACCAGCTGATCCTGCATTGCCAGTGCCACCTACATTTGCGATTGTGTTAGGTGCTGATTGTAATTCAAACTGTAACAGTCATGGTGTTCCAAGACAAAATTCAAAATCTGGATACAGTAATCCGTTAAGTCAGCAAAATATAAGTTCAATATTACATTATACTTGGAAAAGTAATTCAGGTGCAGAACAATCATATGCTTTTAAAATGTTTTGGGAGGCATTAAATTATACACATAACTCTTATTTTTTAGAAAATGTAAATAAATCAGAAATATTTTTTAATTCATATAATTATGATAATGGAGCTATTACAGGAGAATTTGCAAATGGAGTAGCAGCTTCACAGAATACTAATAAAAATAATCAATATTTTTTTATTGGTGGTTCTAGATTTATGGAAATAGATAATGTTTCAGATATTGGGACAGAATTTGGTATTCCATCAGGAAAAACACTTCAATTAGGGGGAATATTAACTTTAGGAATTGTTTCTCAAGAGAATGGGACAAATTTAATAAATAAAGGTATTATAACAGATAGTAAAGAAAAAGATGATGGATATATACAAAATATGCAACAAGATTTAGTTGTTCACGGTCCTACAGAAGATTATAAAATACATAGAAGTAGAAAAGGATATGTTGGGTATAAAGTTGGAATAGCACAAGTTGAAGAAAATGATCCAGGAGATTTTAATGAAGATAAACAAAAAATGACTAATGCTAGCACAGGGGAGATAAATTTCTATGGAACAAGATCTATAGGAATGTATGTATACCTTCCTGCTCATATAACTCATGCAATTATGAAAAATGAAGGGAAAATAAATCTCTATGGAAAAGAAAGTTATGGGATGAAAATAGCTGCTAAATCAAATTCTAGAGCAGAAATGGTTAATACTAATATTATTAGTTTAGGAAATAATAATGATAATAACAATCCAAATGATTTTAATGAAGATCAAGCGGATAATTCTGTAGGAATGGCTTTGATGGAAGATAGCAGTGTTAATGGTGGAGTAACTTTAGATAGAGGAAAAGCTAGAAATGAAGGAACAATAAACCTTACAAATGTAAAAAATTCAATTGGAGCATATGTTAATATAGACAGTAATATTACAAACACAAAAGATATAAAAATAAATTCAAATATAACAAAAGCAACTTCCGGTTCTCAACCTGT
>NZ_AXVL01000088.1 GCF_000482505.1 Leptotrichia trevisanii DSM 22070 | reverse complement strand
ATTCCGACAGTATATTTATTCTTTAATCTATTTTTTACTTCAATTCTTGAATAGTTTTCCTTTCTTCCAGGAAGAACTTCCATAGTCATATTGTTTGCATTGATTGAGTTAAAATTGTCAGTTGCCGTGTCAATGTCCCTGATATTAAAGATTTTTCCCTTGTTCTTTGAAAACATAAAAAATTCCTTATACTTATCAAGCCCATTGCCGGAATTGATCCTTATATCCTCAATTCTACCAGCAACAATTTCCAAATTTAAAGTCCCAGTGGTTAAATCATTATTTTTGTCAAAATTTACAGTAGATGTAGTATATCCTTTAGAAATTAGTTTATTTGTAAGATCTGTGAGAAGGTTTCTAATGTCATTGGAACTTAGTTCAAGATAGACATATTTTCCAATAATTTTATTTCTTTCCCTTTGAGACAGCAGCTTGTCATTGTCTTTTATATTGACTGATTTAATTAAGAATTTATTAGAATTCAAATTACTATTTTCAATATCCTTATCAATCTGAGGCTTAGGGTTGTCAAACTTTGTATTCTCAAACTCCTTCTGCATTTTCTCCTGCTGCTGCCTGATTCTCTCCTGTTCAAGCTGTCTCTGCTGAATATCAATGATCCTGTTAGCCTCATTGACTGGAGCTGGAAAGGCAAGATTTACAAGTAAAAAAACACAACAACTTACTATTTTTTTCATAAATTTTTACACCTCCTTTTTTTAATTAAAGATTAAATAATTCTAACACAAATTAAAAAAAAATGCAAATAAAAAACGTTTTTAAAGAAACAGTATTTTAGATGAGAATATTATTAATATATATTCATATAGAGGCATATGAGGGTAAATTTGACTATGAAATAAGTTTGTAGTGTAAAAGGTTGGATAATTAGAAAAAATTGCTTAAAATGGCTTATATTAGCAAATTTTAAATTTATAAAAAGTGTATATACATCGTATTCCCCTTTTTTGATATAAAAATAACTTTTTACGAGTGATATAAATTTATTAAGTATGTTAGTTTGATATATCGAAATGTAGTGAAATATACTATAAATAAAGGTTTATTATGATAAGGGTACCTTTTGTAACATATAGGGGTACTTTTTGTAACAATGAAAAATTTAAAAATCAATTCTTTTAAAAAAATATTTTAAAAGATTTTTATATCTTTTAAAATATTTTATATCTTTTAGGTGTTCACAAACACTTATAAATATTAAGTTTGAGAGCTAATAAAAGTATCATTTTGGGAGATTAAAACAACATTTTGGGAATTAAAAGTATCGTTTTGGGAGATTAAAAACAACATTTT
>NZ_AXVL01000087.1 GCF_000482505.1 Leptotrichia trevisanii DSM 22070 | reverse complement strand
AACTGTGTCCTTACCGGTTAAATCTCCGTTTGAAGCAATTCTTCCAGTATTTCTTATATTTCCAGACACCTTCACATCTTCAGCAGTCTCAATTGTTCCGTCATTTTCAAGTTTTCCTGCAACTGTAATTGTCTTATTAGCCTTTACAGTTCCTGATGTTTTCATATCATCACTTGAAACTGTTCCAGCTGCAGCAATGTCTCCAGTATTTGTTACCTTCTTAGCTGTAATATTTTCTCCTGCGGTAACTTTCCCATCATTCTTCAGATCATCAACTGATATATTTTTAGCGGCCACAGTTCCATCTGAAACAGTATTTTTACCACTTAAGTTACCGCCAGCAAGTATTTTCCCAGTATTGTTAATATCCCCTGAAACAATTACATTCTTTGAAGTTTCGACTGTCCCGCCATTGTCAAACCTTCCATTAATAGAAAGATCCTCGTTGGTTCTTAAAGCTCCTGAAGATTTCAGGCTGTCAGCTGAAATTTTACCGACAACAGTGATATCCCCCGTACTTGAAACATTTTTAGCCGTTAAATCCTTATTGGCTACAATTTTACCGTCATTCTTAAGATTCCCTGTTCTTAAGTTATTTGAGACTACAGTTCCTGAAGTGTCCATATTCTTTGAAGTAAAATCTCCATTAGTAAGGATTTCTCCTGAATTTAATACGTTTCCGGCAACTGTTATGTCCTTTGCTGCCCCGACTGTTCCGATGTTATCAAGAAACCCATTAATATCAAGGGCTTCATTAGTCTGAACCTTTCCTGAAGTTACAAAACTGTTTCCTGATATTTTTCCAACAGCCAGAATTTCTCCAGTATTTTTAATATCCTTTGCCAGTAAATTACCATTTGCACTGATTTTACCGTCATTAGTCAAGTTATCAACTTTTAGGTTCTTAGCTGCAACTGTTCCTGACGTTACTGTATTTCTAGCCGTTAAATCTTCATTTGTCAAAATATTTCCAGTGCTGGCTACATTTCCTAAAACTGAGATTCGCTTAACGGAAGTCAATGCTCCTGTATTGTCAAATTTTCCATTAATATCAGTAATTCCTGAAACCTGTATATTTCCGGAATTATCCAAGTTTTTTACATTAAAGTTTCCTCCGGAAAGAACTGTTGCAAGAGAGTTTCTAAAATCTTTTGCCGTTATGTTCCCTGAGGCATTAATATTCCCAGAATTTATCATATCAAGCGTATTCAGGTTTCCACCTGTGTATATGTTGGACTTGTTCTCAACGTTTCCATTAAGATTGATGTCCCCGTTTGCCTGAGTTTCCCCTGACAATTTTATTTTAGACGCATTAATATTAATCCCCTTGTCAGAACTTGCAAGCTC